>NZ_JBHYVA010000314.1:0-9272 GCF_042750055.1 Streptomyces sp. NPDC059456 | reverse complement strand
GCTAGTCCGCCACCCCCGCGGGGGTGGTAGCGGCGGGGGGGGCCGTGCTGCCGGGCGTGGTGGGGGGCCGGGTGCCCCGCGGCGGGGGGTCCTCCGCGGGGCCCGCGCCCCGAGCGGCGGCCTCGGCGGCCCGGACCAGCGGCTCCAGGTCGTCCGCGGTGACGGCGGAGCGCGACACGACCCCCGAGGCCGTGCCCTCCTTGCCGTCGACGGTGGCGATGACCGTCAGGGTCCGGCCGCGGGTCACGCCGTTGGTGGTGAGCGCGTTGCCCGCCCAGCGCAGATTGGCCGTCGACTCCTCGTCGGCGATGACGACGCAGCCGTCGGCGGTGGAGAGCTCCAGCGCCCGCTCGACGATCTCGTGGGGCTTGGTGCGTCCGTTCGAAAGCGTGCTCATCGGCCGGCCTCCTGCGTGGTGTTCAAGATGTTCACGTCGCGGAACAGCGCGGACGGGCAGCCGTGCGACACCGCCGCGACCTGCCCCGGCTGGGCCTTGCCGCAGTTGAAGGCGCCGCCCAGGACGTACGTCTGGGGGCCGCCGACCTTCTCCATCGAGCCCCAGAAGTCGGTGGTCGTGGCCTGGTAGGCGACGTCGCGCAGCTGTCCGGCCAGCCTGCCGTTCTCGATCCGGAAGAACCGCTGCCCGGTGAACTGGAAGTTGTAGCGCTGCATGTCGATCGACCAGGAGCGGTCGCCGACGACGTAGATGCCGCGCTCCACCCCGCCGATCAGGTCCTCGGTGGACAGCCCGCCCGGATCCGGCCGGAGCGAGACGTTCGCCATCCGCTGGACGGGCACGTGCCCGGGGGAGTCGGCGAAGGCGCAGCCGTTGGAGCGGCCGAGGCCGGTGAGCTTCGCGATCCGCCGGTCGAGCTGGTAGCCGACCAGGGTGCCGTCCTTGACCAGGTCCCAGCTCTGCGCCTGGACGCCCTCGTCGTCGAAGCCGACGGTGGCCAGGCCGTGCTCGGCGGTGCGGTCGCCGGTCACGTTCATGATCGGGGAGCCGTACTTCAGCTTGCCGAGCTGGTCGAAGGTGGCGAAGGAGGTCCCCGCGTACGCCGCCTCGTAGCCCAGCGCCCGGTCGAGCTCGGTGGCGTGGCCGATGGACTCGTGGATGGTGAGCCACAGGTTCGACGGGTCCACGACCAGGTCGTAGCGCCCGGCCTCGACGCTCGGCGCCCGCATCTTCTCGGCGAGCAGCCCCGGGATCTGCTCCAGCTCGGCGTTCCAGTCCCAGCCGGTGCCGGTCAGGTACTCCCAGCCCCGCCCGGCCGGCGGGGCGATGGTGCGCATCGAGTCGAACTCGCCGGTGCCGGCGTCCACGGCCACCGCGGTGAGCTGCGGGTGGATCCGCACCCGCTGCTGCGTGGTCGTCGTGCCCGCGGTGTCGGCGTAGAACTTGTTCTCGTGGACGGCGAGCAGCGAGGCGTCGACGTGCGAGACCCCCTCGGCGGCCAGCAGCCGGGAGCTCCAGTCGGCGAGCAGGGCCGCCTTCTCCGCGTCCGGCACCTCGAACGGGTTCACCTCGTACGCGGAGATCCACGTCTTGTCGGCGTGCACCGGCTCGTCGGCGAGCTCGACCCGCTCGTTCGCACCGGCGGCCTTGATGACCTGGGCGGACAGCTTCGCCATGGCCACGGCCTGCGAGGCCACCCTGGCGGCGCCGTCCATGGTCAGGTCCACACCGGAGGCGAACCCCCAGCTGCCCCCGTGCACCACGCGGACCGCGTACCCGAGGTCGGTGGTGTCGGAGCTGCCCGAGGGCTTGGCGTCCCGGAGCCGCCACGAGGCGCTGCGGATGCGTTCGAGCCGGAAGTCGGCATGGTCGGAGCCCAGCGCGCGGGCCCGGGCGAGCGCCGCGTCGGCGAGCGCCCGCAAGGGCAGCGCGGTGAAGGCCGCGTCGATGGAATGGGGCACGAAGTCCTCCCGGGGTCGGGGCCGGTCGCCTCGATCATGTCGCGCTCGGGGCGCTTGTGCCTACATCTTTCTGTAGGGACTCGACAGAGCCCGTCCCAAGGCCCTGTGGGAGATCGATTCTGCGCACGGGGTACCTGGCCTATAGGTTTTTGGTTACTCAGACCGCTAGTCGAAAGGGTGATCCGTTGAGCCGCTCGGTTCTCGTCACCGGAGGAAACCGGGGCATCGGCCTCGCCATCGCCCGAGCCTTCGCACAGGCCGGCGACAAGGTCGCGATCACGTACCGGTCGGGTGAGCCGCCGCAGGAGCTCACCGCGCTCGGCGTCCTGGCGGTCCGCTGCGACATCACCGACTCCGAGCAGGTGGAGCAGGCCTACAAGGAGATCGAGGACGCGCACGGCGCGGTCGAGGTGCTGGTGGCCAACGCCGGCATCACCAAGGACACGCTGCTCATGCGGATGTCCGAGGACGACTTCGCCTCCGTCGTCGACACGAACCTGACCGGCACCTTCCGGGTGGTCAAGCGCGCGAACCGTGGCATGCTCCGTGCCAAGAAGGGCCGCGTCGTCCTGATCTCCTCGGTGGTCGGCCTGCTGGGTTCGGCCGGCCAGGCCAACTACGCGGCCTCCAAGGCCGCGCTGGTCGGCTTCGCCCGTTCGCTCGCGCGCGAGCTCGGTTCGCGCAACATCACCTTCAACGTCGTGGCCCCCGGTTTCGTGGACACCGACATGACGAAGGTGCTCACCGACGAGCAGCGTGCGGGCATCGTGGGCCAGGTGCCCCTGGGCCGCTACGCGCAGCCCGAGGAGATCGCGGCCGCCGTGAGCTTCCTGGCGTCCGACGACGCCGCGTACATCACAGGAGCCGTCATTCCCGTTGACGGCGGATTGGGCATGGGTCACTGATCACCATGAGCGGAATTCTCGACGGCAAGCGCATCCTCATCACCGGGGTGCTGATGGAGTCGTCCATCGCCTTCCACGCCGCCAGGCTGGCCCAGGAGCAGGGCGCCGAGGTCATCCTCACCGCGTGGCCCCGCCCGTCGCTGACCGAGCGCATCGCCAAGAAGCTGCCGAAGCCGGTCAAGGTGATCGAGCTCGACGTCACCAACGACGAGCACCTTGCCCGCCTGGAGGGCCTCGTCCGCGACGAGCTCGGCGGCCTCGACGGGGTCGTGCACTCCATCGGCTTCGCCCCGCAGGACGCCCTGGGCGGCAACTTCCTGAACACCCCGTTCGAGTCGGTCGCGACCGCCATGCACGTCTCGGCGTTCTCGCTGAAGTCGCTGACCATGGCGTGCAAGCCGCTGTTCCCGGCGGAGGGCGCGGCCGTCGTCGGCCTCACCTTCGACGCGCAGTACGCCTGGCCGCAGTACGACTGGATGGGCCCGGCCAAGGCCGCGCTGGAGGCCACCAGCCGTTACCTCGCCCGTGACCTGGGCAAGGAGAACGTCCGCTGCAACCTGGTCTCCGCCGGTCCGATCGGCTCGATGGCCGCGAAGTCCATCCCGGGCTTCTCGGAGCTGGCCGACGTGTGGAACTCCCGCTCCATGCTGGAGTGGGACATGAGCGACCCGGAGCCGGCGGGCAAGGGCGTCGTGGCCCTGCTGTCGGACTGGTTCCCGAAGACCACCGGCGAGATCGTCCACGTGGACGGCGGCCTGCACGCAATGGGTGCCTGACCGGGCACCGGTACGTCCGTACGGCCGCGGGGGGGGGGGCGCGGCCGGGGGGGGGGGCGGCGGCGCGGCCGGGGGGGGGGGGGCCGGGCGGGGCGGCGGGGGCGGGCCGCGGGCGCAGGGGCGGCGCGCGGGGCGGCGGGCGCCCCCCGCCCGCCGTTCGTGCCCGTGGGGGCCGGGATCCCGGCGGTGCACTCGATCAGATGTCCGCCGTCCGACCGGATCTTCCCGAGTCGAAAACCGGGACGGATGCCTGCAAACTGGCCGGGTCGGGATCTTCCCGGCTCGTGCGGGGAGGAGGTACGGGAGTGCGCGCGAGGCGGAGCCGAGCGGTATCGCTGCTGGTCACCTCTGTGGTCCTGACGGGATTCCTGATCCCGGGGGCCGTCGCGCAACCCGAGCGGCGCGAACCGGCGCCCGGGCCCGAGGCGGTGGCGCCCGCCGCGGTGGGGAGGGCGTCGGACCGGATGCCGGACCACGTGCCGGACCACGTGCCGGACCAGGCGCCGGACCACGTGTCGGACCATGCGTGGGACCAGGTGCCGGACCACGTGCCGGACCGGGCCGTCGTGGACCTCGACGAGATCCCCGCGGAGCCGCCCGTACGGGCCGAGCCGCCCGCCGCCAAGGAGCTCTTCGGCGCCGACTGCGACACCGTGATCGACGGGTCGCAGGTGACGGCGACCTGCCACAACAGCTATCCGGAGACCGACCTCCTGCGCCTGCACGTGGAGTGCGACCGCTGGTGGGACCTGGACGCGGACACCGCCGCCACCGCCCTCGGGCCGGCCGGCCGGGTCGAGCTCACCAGCCGCTGCTGGAAGGAAGTCCGCTCGGCCTGGGTCACCCACCAGCATCCGTGACCCCGGCGGCCGGGCCCGTTACTTCCGGCCCAGGCAGGCGAACGGGTAGCCCGCCGCCTCCGACGCCGCCGCGTCGCCGTCCCCGCGCCGGATCGCCTCGATCAGCCGGGCGTGGTCCAGGTGCGCCGCCGGATCCAGCTCGGTGCCCACGTCCGTGCGCAGCCAGTCGGCCACCAGGTCGCCGAGGTCCGCGTACAGCTCGATCAGCACCTCGTTCTGCGAGGCCGCCACCACCGCCATGTGCAGCGCCACGTCCGCCGCGACGAACCGCTCCGCGTCCCCGCTCTCCCAGGCCTCCTCGCGCCGCGCCAGCAGCGTGTCCAGCTGTCCCAGGTCCCGCTCGGTGCGCCGCTCCGCCGCCAGCCGGGCGGCGGCGGACTCCAGCGTCGAGCGGAGTTCCGCGACGTGCCGCGGGTCGGCGCCCGCGAAACGGCGGTGCATCACGCCGGCGAGCTCGCTGGTGGCGATGACGTACGTCCCCGAGCCCTGCCGGATGTCCAGGAGCCCGTTGTGCGCGAGGGCCCGGACGGCCTCCCGGACGGTGTTGCGGGCGACGCCCAGCAGCTCCACCAGCTCGGGCTCGGTGGGGATGCGGGATCCCACCGGCCATTCGCCGGACGTGATCTGGTTCCTGAGCTGGGCGATCACCTGATCGACGAGCGCGGAGCGCCGGGGCGAGGTCAGCGGCATGCGGGCGGGGTCCTCTCCAAGTTCAGCCTGGGGGGTGACAGTCAATCATCCCATGATTCTATGATGGTGTTATGCCCGACGAAGACATCAGGACCCTGAACCGGCCCCAGGCCGCCCGCACGGTACCCGCACAGACCCGCTCCACCGCTCCCGAGGACCCGCGACCGCAGCCCACCTGGCTCGGCCCGGTCCTGATCGTCGGCATCGTGCTGGCCGCCCTCAACCTGCGGCCCGCCATCACCAGCCTCGGCGCCCTCTTCGAAGAGGTCCGCACCGGCCTCGGCATGAGCGGCACCGTCGCCGGACTGATCACCTCCGTCCCCGCGCTCTGCTTCGCCGTCTTCGGCGTCACCGCACCCCGGCTCTCCCGCCGCTTCGGCCCGGCCGCCGTCGTCTGCGCCGGCATGGGCGCCGTCGCTGCCGGCCTGCTGATCCGGCCCTTCGCCGACGGAGCCGTCGGGTTCCTCGCCGCCAGCGCCCTGTCCCTGGCGGGCATCGCCCTGACCAACGTGCTGCTCCCGGTCATCGTCAAGCGCTGGTTCCCGGACCGCGTGGGCACCATGACCGGCCTGTACTCCATGGCCCTGGCCATCGGCACCTCGCTCGCCGCCGCCGTGACCGTCCCCATGACCTCCGCCCTCGGCGGCAGCTGGCGCACGGGCCTGCTGGTCTGGGCCGTGCTCGCGGTGGCCGCCGTACTGCCCTGGCTGCCCGTCACGGCGGCCGTCCGGCGGGAGAAGCGGGCCACCGCCTCCGGGCCGGCCGCGGACGCGCGGGCCGACGCCGGCCCGAAGATCGTCCGCAGCCGTACCGCCTGGGCCCTGGCCTGCTACTTCGGCCTCCAGGCCACCGGCGCGTACATCACCATGGGCTGGCTCCCGCAGATCTTCCGCGACGCCGGGGTCTCCGCCGGCACCGCCGGCGTCCTGCTCGCCGTCACCATGGTCATGGGCGTCCCGCTCGCCTTCGTCATTCCCAACCTGGCCGGCCGGATGCGCAACCAGGGGGCCATCGCCGCCACCCTCGGCGTCTTCGGGCTCGTCGGGTACAGCGGCCTGCACTTCGCCCCCGCCGCCGGAGCCTGGGCCTGGGCGCTCCTGCTCGGCGTCTCCAACTGCGCCTTCCCCCTCGTCATCACGATGATCGGGCTGCGCGCCAAGTCCCCGGCCGGAGTCGTCAAGCTCTCCGCCTTCGCGCAGAGCGTCGGCTACCTGATCTCCATCCCCGGACCGCTCCTCATCGGCACGCTCTACCAGCACAGCGGCGGCTGGGACCTGCCGCTGACCGTCATGACGGGCCTGCTGGTCCCGCAGATCGCGCTGGGCGTCCTGGCCGGCCGGGACCGCACGATCGAGGACGAATGCGGCATGCGAGACTGAGCGGCATGTCGCCCGTACTCGAACCCAACCCGCAGAACAGTCACAAGAAGCTCGGCATGGTGCTGGGCGCGATGCTCGTCGTGACCGTGATCATCTCCGTCATCGCGTCCGTCGTCTCCCCCTGAGGGGGTTGGTGGGGATAACCCCCCGACCCCTAGGGGGTCAGGTTCAGGGTCGACTGGGGTGTGCCCCGGATGGGAACCGCGCTCTCGGATCCATAGATTCGAAGAGAGCGAGCCAGTCCCACCCCGCGCACCCACGGAGGCGGCCATGTCGGCCCCCATGACGTCCCGGCCCGTCCCCGGCCGCCGCCCGCGAGCCCACGGCGCGAGCACCCGGCTGCACTGGTGGGCGCCGGCGCTTCCCGCGCTCGCGTTCGGCCTCCTGCTGATGCTCCTCGCCGGCTCCGGCCAGGCCCACGCCGCCACCGGAGAGGCCTCCGCGATCCTCCAGGTCATCGAACGGATCCTGCGCGTCGTCGGCTGACGGGGCACCCCCGCCCGGACCGCCGAGCGCACGGGCGCGACGCACGCCGGGAGCCGCCCCGCACGCGCCGCCGAGCGCTCCAACACCCTGCGCTCCACGGCCCGATCCGTGCGAAGCTGGGAGCCATGAGCGCCGACACACCCCGCAGGATCGTCCTCCTCCGGCACGCCAAGGCCGACTGGCCCGAGGTGTCCGACCACGAACGCCCGCTGGCGGAACGCGGCCGCAAGGACGCACCGGCCGTCGGACTGAAGCTGGCCGAGACCGGCATCACCTTCGACCTGGCCCTCTGCTCCACCGCGGCCCGCACCCGCGAGACCTGGAAGCTCGCCGTCCAGGAGATGCCGCACCGGCCGAAGACCCATTACGAGGAGCGGCTGTACGACGCCTCGCTCGGCGAGCTCATCGCCCTGCTGAACGAGACCTCGGACGACGTCCGCGACCTCCTCGTCATCGGCCACAATCCCGGCATGCACGCCCTCGCCGACGCCCTCTCCGGGCGCGCGGAGGGCGACACCGCGACGAGGATGACCCGTACCGGGTTCCCGACCGCGGCCTTCGCCGTCGTCTCCTTCACCGGCTCCTGGAAGTCCGTGGAGCACGGCGTGGGCACACTGCTGGACTACTGGACGCCCAAGGACCACTGAGGACGCCCACGAGGACGCCCACGAGGACGGGCGGCTCAGGTCAGGCCGGCGGCCTCGACCTCTTCCCGGGTGACCCCCAGCAGGTACAGCACCGCGTCCAGGAACGGCACGTTCACGGCCGTGTGCGCGGCCTCGCGGACCACCGGCTTGGCGTTGAAGGCGACGCCCAGCCCGGCCGCGTTCAGCATGTCCAGGTCGTTGGCGCCGTCGCCGATGGCCACGGTCTGGGCCAGCGGAACGCCGGCCTCGGACGCGAACCGGCGCAGCAGCCGGGCCTTGCCGGCCCGGTCCACGATCTCGCCGGTGACCCGGCCGGTCAGCTTCCCGTCGACGATCTCCAGCGTGTTGGCCGAGGCGAAGTCGAGGCCCAGCCGCTCCTGGAGGTCGTCCGTCACCTGGGTGAACCCGCCGGAGACCACGCCCACCTGGTAGCCGAGCTGTTTGAGGGTGCGGATCAGCGTCCGGGCGCCCGGGGTGAGCCGCACCTCGGAGCGGACCTTGTCCACGACGGAGGCGTCCAGCCCGGCCAGCAGTTTCACCCGGGCGTGCAGCGACTGCTCGAAGTCCAGCTCGCCGCGCATGGCCCGCTCGGTCACCTCGGCCACCTCGGCCTCGCAGCCGGCGTGCGCCGCGAACAGCTCGATGACCTCGTCCTGGATCAGCGTCGAGTCCACGTCCATGACGACCAGGCGCTGGGCCCGGCGGTGCAGACCGGCCGAGACCACGGCCACGTCGACGCCGATGTGCGAGGCGGCGGTGGCCAGGGCGGTGCGCAGCGGCTCGGTCTCGCAGCCGGAGACGGCGAACTCGACGGCCGTGACGGGGTACTTGGCGAGCCGGAAGATGCGGTCGATGTTGCCGCCGGTCGCGGTGATGCGCGCGGCGATGGCGGCGGTGGACTCGGCGGTGAGCGGGTGCCCGAGCACGGTGACATGGGAACGGCCGCTGCCGCGCGGCCGGTTGTCGCCGGTGCCGGAGAGGATCTCGGCCTGCATCTTGAGCGACTCGGCCCAGCTGTGGACGGTGGCCCGCAGCTCGCCCTCGGCGCCGCCGGCGGGTTGGGTGACGAGGGCGCACAGGACGATGCGGCCACGGGTGACGACCTGCTCGATGTCGACGACGTCGACGGAGTAGGCGGCGAGGGTGTCGAACAGCCCGGCGGTGATCCCGGGACGGTCCTTGCCGAAGATCTTGACGAGGAGGGTGGGGACGTCGGAGGTCTGCGAAGCGCTCATGGTGCCCTCACCGTATCTTCCCGCCCTCCGTGCTTGGACCCCCGTCCCACCTGCCGGAACCATTTTGCGGCGCAGGGTCCTGCGCCGCTGCCCGGGGCGGGCGCCCGGGGGACGACGGGGGAGCGGCGGCGGGATGAACAGAAGCGGAAGGGCAGGTACCGGCGTCCTCGGGGCGAGCCGGCGGACGACCGTGTTCGAAAGGCCCCGCCCGGCCCCGGCGGCTGAGGCCCGGCGGCTCGGGCCCTGGACCCGGGGCCGTCCGGCACGGCCTCCGGGTGCGCCCGCCCGGCGCGGACTCGTCGGCCGTGGCCCGGCGGCTCAGACCGGGGGCTGTGGCGGCCTCGGGGGTGGCGGCGGAGGCGGCGGCGGGGGAGGCG
>NZ_JBHYVA010000313.1:0-9282 GCF_042750055.1 Streptomyces sp. NPDC059456 | reverse complement strand
ATCCCCGGCGTGCACCAGCGCCCGCCGGCACCGCGGGCACCGGTGGGCCGGCTGCTCGCCGCGCTCGTCGTACCGGTCCCGCTTGAGCGAGATCCGGCACGACAGGCACACGTACGCGAACCGATGGGGCATGAGGCCACTCCTACTCGTATATCCGTGCGGCGCCGAGCTGTTCGGCGATCGACCGCCAGCCGACCGGCTCCAGCTCGTGCGCCCAGGGCGTTTCCGCGAGCCAGGAGGCCCAGCCGTCGAACCACGCCCGCGCCGTACCGTGCGCCCAGCTCCCACCGTCGCCGGCCCACAGGCCGCGGGCGGCGCGGGCGCGCACCTCCTGCCGGTCGCGGGCGAAGTCCACGGCGAGCGTCGCCACGTACCGGCGCAGCCGCGCCGCGTCCGACACCGCGTCCTCGTCCGTCGGCGGCTCGGCGAGCGCCGCGTCGGGGCGCGGCTCGGACGTGCGCGCCCGGTACAGCTGGCAGGCCAGCCCGCGCCAGCCGCCGTCGAGCACGGCGGTTCCGTCGAGGTGCCGGTCCAGTACCGTCACCCAGCCCCAGAGGAAGCCGTCGACGCCCCGGTGCGCCCGGGCGCCCTCGTCCTCGGCCGAAAGCAGGAGCAGGTACGCGACGAGGTCCCGGCGGGACTCCACGCGCTCCCATGCCTCGATGTTCTCGGGTGTGGACATCCTGCGAGCGTACGGACGACATCGCGTCCCGGCCAACGAGTTGAAGGGCCGGCGGGTTCGCCGCGGTCGTGCCCCGCGGGGCGGTCGGGGCCGCGCACCCCGCCGTGCCCCGCACGCCCGCGGCGGCGGTCGCGGGCTCCCGCCGGCGTCGGGGGCGCCTTACGCTGGCGGGGTGACGCTCGACGACCTCCGGCGGCTGCGCCGTGCCCGGGACACGATGGACCGCGACTACGCGCAGCCCCTGGACGTCGCGGCGCTGGCGCGCGTCGCCCTGATGTCGCCGGGGCACTTCTCCCGCAGCTTCCGGGCCGCGTTCGGGGAGACCCCGTACAGCTACCTGATGACCCGCCGCGTCGAGCGGGCGAAGGCGCTGCTGCGGCGGGGCGACCTGACCGTGACGGAGGTCTGCTTCGAGGTCGGCTGCACCTCGCTGGGGTCCTTCAGCTCGCGCTTCACCGAGCTGGTCGGTGAGAGCCCCAGCGCGTACCGGGCGCGCAGCCACGAACCCGGCGCGGCCATTCCGGCGTGCGTCGCCAAGATCCTCACGCGGCCGGTCAGGAACGGACCGCCCGAGAGCGGTCCGGGTGCAGGAGCGGAAACCTCCGGCCGCGCTTAGCGTCGGATGCATGGAAATCAAGCTGTCCCAGTGCTTCATCGCGGTCGACGACCACGACGCGGCGCTGGCCTTCTACCGTGACGCCCTCGGCCTCGAGGTCCGCAACGACGTCTCGTTCGAGGGCATGCGCTGGGTGACCGTCGGCTCGCCCGCGCAGCCGGACGTGGAGATCGTCCTCGAACCGCCGGCCGCGAACCCGAACGCCGCGCCCGCCGACCGGCAGGCGATGGCCGAGCTGCTGGCCAAGGGCATGCTGCGCGGTGTGATCTTCTCCACCGACGACGTCGACGCCGCGTTCGAGCGCATCCGGGCCGCGGGCGGCGAGGTGCTCCAGGAGCCGGCCGACCAGCCGTACGGCGTCCGCGACTGCGCCTTCCGCGACCCGGCCGGCAACATGCTGCGCTTCAACCAGCCGCGGGCCCGGTGAACCGGCCCGGCGGACCCCGACGTGGGTGATTTTGCAAGCAGGCGCTTGCAATAGTTAGCAGAGTCCGGCAGGATCGGGGCATGGCATCGCTCAACGTCGGAAATCTCGGCGAATACCTCCGCGAACAGCGGCGGCAGGCCCAGCTCTCGCTGCGGCAGCTCGCCGATGCGGCGGGGGTGTCGAATCCGTACCTGAGCCAGATCGAACGCGGGCTGCGCAAGCCGAGCGCGGACATCCTCCAGCAGCTCGCCAAGGCGCTGCGGATCTCCGCGGAGACGCTGTACGTACAGGCCGGGATCCTCGACGAGCGAGATCGCGACGAGGTCGAGACGCGGGCCGTCATACTCGGCGACCCGTCCATCAACGAGCGGCAGAAGCAGGTGCTGCTCCAGATCTACGACTCGTTCCGCAAGGAGAACGCGACCGAGGCCGACCCGGCCGGCGCGGACGACGAGATGCACCCTACGAACTGAACTGTGATCCGGGAGGACCAGCCACATGGCCATCGCCGATGACCTGAAGAAGACCCTCACCGACCCGACCCCGCTCTACTTCGCCGCCGGCACCGCCGACCTCGCGGTGCAGCAGGCCAAGAAGGTGCCCGGGCTCATCGAGCAGCTGCGTGCCGAGGCCCCCGCGCGCATCGAGGCCGTGAAGAACACCGACCCGAAGATCGTGCAGGAGAAGGCCAAGGAGGCGCAGGAGGCGGTCACCGCCAAGTTCGCCGAGGTGCTGACCGCGATCGACCCGAAGAAGCTCGGGGAGACCGCCCAGGACCTGGCGCTGCGCGGGGTCGGCGTGGCCGCCGAGTACGCCGTGCGGGCCAAGGAGACCTACGACAAGGTCGCCGAGCACGGCGAGCAGGCCGTGCGGACGTGGCGCGGCGAGGTCTCCGAGGAGATCGTCGACATCGCGGTCGCCGTCGAGCCGGCCGCCGCAACCCCGGCCGGGGCTTCGGCCGAGGCGCCCGCCGAGGACGAGGCCGCGGGCTCCGACGAGGAGAAGCCCGCCGCCCGCCGGACCGCGGTGCGCAAGAACAACACGAAGAAGGCCGCGACGGTCTCGGCCGACGAGAGCTGACGCGGTGAGGGCGGGCCGGGCACCTGCGAGGTGTCCGGCCCGTTGTTGTCTGCGAGGGCCGCTCTCCCGGTAGCGTGGAGAGCGGCGGGACCGGGTGGGCGAGCGAGAAGAGGCGGTCAAGGCGATGTTGATGAACGGGTTCGACAACGGCGTGCTCCCGCTGCTCGGCTACGCCATGCTGGCCCTGGCCGTCGTGGCCCTCGTCTTCGCGCTGCTGGCGCGGGAGGACGCGTACCGGGCCGCCGACAAGCAGACCAAGACGTTCTGGCTGGTCATCCTCGGGGTCACCGTGCTGGTGGACTTCTTCCTCGGGATGCTGTTCCTGCAGATCGCCGGTCTCGTCGCGACCATCGTGTTCCTCGTGGACGTGCGCCCGGCCCTCAAGCAGGTCTCGGGCGGCGGGCGGGGCGGCCGCCGCAGCGGCGGCAGCAGCAGCGACGGCCCGTACGGGCCGTACAACGGCGGGCGCTGACCCCGCCGGTCCGCGGCGCGGCCCCGGGGCTGATCCGGGACGATCCGGACGAACGGTCCCTAGCCGTCCGTGCGGGAGAGCAGGACCACGGCCACGTCGTCGGTGAGTTCGCCGCCGTTGAGGCGCCGGGCTTCGGTGACGGAGGCCTCCAGCAGCCCCTCGCCGCTCAGACCGCGGTCGAGGTGCCGGTTGATCATCTCGACCATCCCGTCCTGTCCGAGCCGCTCCCTGCCTTCGCCGATGCGGCCCTCGATCAGGCCGTCGGTGTACAGCATCAGGCTCCAGGCGCCGCCCAGCTCGACCTGCCGGCGCGGCCAGCGGGCCTTGGGCAGCAGCCCGAGCGCGGGGCCGCTGTTCTCGTACGGGAGCAGCTGCGCGCGGCGGCCCGGCCGCGATATCAGCGGGGCCGGATGGCCGGCCAGGCACAGGCCCGCGCGGCGGCCGTCGGGGGAGATGTCCACCGTGCACAGGGTCGCGAAGATCTCTTCGCAGGGGCGCTCCACTTCCAGGACCTCCTGGAGCGTGGACAGCAGGTCGTCGCCGCACAGCCCGGCCAGGGTCAGGGCGCGCCAGGCGATGCGGAGTTCGACGCCGAGGGCGGCCTCGTCGGGGCCGTGGCCGCAGACGTCGCCGATCATGGCGTGGACGGTGCCGTCGGGGGTGCGGACGGTGTCGTAGAAGTCCCCGCCGAGCAGGGCGCGGCTGCGGCCGGGGCGGTACCGGGCGGCGAAGCGGAGGTCGGAGCCTTCGAGGAGCGGGTTGGGGAGCAGACCGCGTTCCAGACGGGCGTTCTCCTGGGCCCGAAGTTTCGATTCTGCAAGCTTGTACTGGGCGATGTCCGCCCGTTTTCTCTCCACCGCGTAGCGGATCGCCCGGCTGAGCAGACGGCCGTCGAGCTCGTCGCGGAAGAGGAAGTCCTGCGCGCCGACCCGTACGGCCTCGGCGGCGCGCTCGGCGTCGGCCTCGGCGGTGAGGACGAGGACGGCGTGGCGGGGCGCGATCCGGAGCACCTCGCGGAGGATGGCCAGCTGGTCGGCGACGGCGGTGCCCGCGCCCGCGGTGCCCGGGCCCGCGCCCGGGCCGGAGCCGCCCGGTGTCCCGGCGAGGGAGAGGTCCAGCAGGATGCAGTGCACGTCCTGGGTGAGCAGGCGCGCGGCCTCGGTGAGGTTGCGGGCGGTGCGGAGCCGGATGCGGTGCCGGTCGGCGTCGAGGATCTCGGGGACGGTGAGTCCGCCCGCGGGGTCGTCCTCGATCACCAGCAGGGTCAGGGACGCCTGGGGCGCGGTGGCGTGCGCGACCGCAGGCGGCGTCGCCTGGGCGCTCTCCGTGGCGGGGGTGTCCCGCTGCCGCGGTACGGGTACGGCCATCGTCTCCGGTTCCTTCCCTCCCCCCGAGGGTGCGTCCGGCCGACCCTAGCGGTCGGTGGCCGCAGAGCGGAATGCCGTTCCGGGCCAGGCCACCGTCATATGCCGTTATCGCGGGGGAAAATCCGCCTCACTGGGAGACCGCTGAATGACGAACGTCACGGTGGCGGCCGTCGACGTCCCGTCCAACGAGACGTCCCGGAGCCCGCCGGGGTTGCCCGGCCCGGCCACTCGGTACGGCCCGGTCGGTACGGCCCCCGGCCGGCCCGCCCGGCCCGGCCCCCGGCCCGGCCCCCGGCCCGGCCCCCGGCCCGGCCCCCGGCGCGGCTCCGGTGCGCCCCTGCGGCGCGCCTCCGGTACGGGCCTCCCGCGCGGCCGGTGATCAGGCGTCGGGGCGGACCACGGCCTTGATCGGCATGGAGCCCGCGCCCGTCAGGGTGACGTTGCGGCCCGGGCGGGGTGCGTGGACGATCGCGCCGTCGCCCACGTACATCCCGACGTGGCTCGCATCGTCGAAGTAGATGATCAGGTCACCCGGCCGCATGTCCTTGATCGCGACCTTCGGGAGCAACCGCAGCTGCTCCTGCGACGTGCGCGGGATGTTCTTGCCCGCCGCCCGCCAGGCCTGGGACGTCAGGCCGGAGCAGTCGAAGGAATCCGGGCCCTCGGCGCCCCACACGTACGGCTTGCCCATCTGTCCGGTGGCGTACTGGACCGCCCTCTTGCCCGACTCCGACGCCGAGCTGTTGATCTCCTTCAGCACGCCCGTCGACAGCCACGCCGTCTGCGCCTTGTACTGCGCTTCCTGCTCCAGCTGGATCAGCCGGGCCTTCTCCTCGGCCTGCAGCTTGCTCTCCAGCGCCTCGGCCGTCTTGATCTTCTCCTCGATCTCCTTCTTCGCGTTCTCCTGCTTGATGCGGTTGGCTTCCAGCTTCTGCCACTGCGCGGTGGCGTCCTTCGCGTACTGCTGCAAGTCGCTCTGCGTGCGGTTCATTTCGGACAGCAGGTCCGTGGTCGCCTTCTCGCCCTGGCGGATCCGGTCCGCCCCGTCGAGGAACTGGCTCGGGGTGCCGCTCAGGGCCAGCCGTGCGCCGGCCGGCATCCCGCCCGAGCGGTACTGGGCGCGCGCGGCGGCTCCCGCGCGGTCCTTCAGCGCCGTGATCCGGTCCTGGCCGGCCACCACCTGCTTCGCGATCTCGACGATCTTGGCGGACTGCGCCTTGGCCTCGCCCTCCGCGAGGTTGTACGCGTCCGTCGCCGTGCCCGCCTGGCGGTACAGGTCCTCGATCTCCTTGCGCACCTGCTCAAGGGACTTGGCGCCCGGCTCGGGCGCCGCCGGCGCCGCCTGCGCCACCCCCGTCACGCCCACCACGCCCGACACCGCCAGCAGCGCCGTCGCACACAGCAGCGCAAGAGTGGACGCGCCACCGCGCCGCCTACGCTCCACGGTCCCCATGGTCCCCCCAAGGTGCCCCGAGTCCGATCCGGTATCAGATCTGACTATTCATCAGTAACTTTGCGCTGCCTTCGGGATGGTGCCACGAGCGGGCGAATTCCAACACCCTCACGGGACGCCCCTCGATCTTGTCCAGTCCCCCACACCGCTCCCCGCCGACTCAACGGGCCACCCCGGTGGCCGGTTCCCCGCAGCGCCACATTCACCCCGCCGGGCGCAACGCCTCCCAGCGCACCGTCAGTTCCCCCTGCCGCCAGCGCCCCGGACCGTCCGCGAGCGGCCAGTCCGCCGCCAACGCCCGCGCCGTCCGGATCCAGCGCTGCCGCGCCCCGTACGAGGCGTACGGGGCCGCCGCCGCCCACGCCCGGTCGAAGTCCCGCAGGAACGCGTGCACCGGTTCCCCCGGCACGTTGCGGTGGATGAGCGCCTTCGGCAGCCGCTCCGCCAGGTCCGAGGGGCGCTCCAGGGAACCCAGCCGGGTCGCGAACGTCACCGTGCGCGCCCCCTCGGGTCCCAGCGCGACCCACACATGACGCCGCCCGATCTCGTCACAGGTCCCCTCGACGAGCAGCCCCTCCGGGGCCAGCCGCGCGCACAGCCGCTCCCAGACCGCCGCCACCTGCTCCTCGTCGTACTGGCGCAGCACGTTCGCCGCCCGGATCAGCGCCGGCCGCACCCCGCCCTCCAGCGGCACCTCGAACCCGCCGTGCCGGAAACCGAGCCCCTCCCGCTCGTACGGCTTCGCCGCCGCGACCCGCGCCGGCTCGATCTCGATGCCGACCACCCGCACCCGCGGCGCCGCCTCCCGCAGCCGGGCCAGCAGCTCCACCGCCGTCCACGGCGCCGCCCCGTAGCCGAGGTCCACCGCCACCGGCGCCTGCGCACGCCGCAGCGCCGGCCCGTGCACGGCCGCGATCCAGCGGTCCATGCGGCGCAGCCGGTTCGGGTTCGTCGTCCCGCGCGTCACCGTGCCCACAGGGCGACGCGGGGGCGGGGCGGAGCGGGAGGACATGCGCCGAGCGTAAGCGGAGCGGCCCCGCCGGATGAAAAGCGGACGCCGGGAAAAAAGAACCCCTCCCCCCGGAATGCGGGACGCCGCCATCCGGGTTGCACTCCTTGAAGGGCGCCCCGCGCGCTCCGTCGTCATGCCCGCCCGCTGTCCGAGAGTCGTCCGAGCGAGAGGAACTGCTCCCTTGAGCCAGTACGTGTCCCGCCTCGGCGGCAGCCTCGGCGGCCGCATCGCCGCCGCCCGCAGCACCCGCCACGACCCGCCCCGCCTGCGCCTGCCGGCCGTCGGCCACCACCGCAAGCCGCGCCGCGTCGCCATGCTCAGCGTGCACACCTCACCGCTGCACCAGCCCGGCACCGGCGACGCCGGCGGCATGAACGTCTACATCGTGGAGCTCGCCAAGCGCCTCGCCGCCATCAACATCGAGGTCGAGATCTTCACCCGCGCCACCGAAGGCGGCCTCCCGCCCGTCGTCGAGCTGGCCCCCGGGGTCCTCGTCCGGCACGTGGACGCCGGCCCGTACGAAGGCCTCGCCAAGGAGGAGCTCCCCGCCCAGCTGTGCGCCTTCACCCACGGCGTCATGCAGGCCTGGGCCGGCCACCGGCCCGGCTACTACGACCTCGTCCACTCCCATTACTGGCTCTCCGGCCACGTGGGCTGGCTGGCCGCCGAACGCTGGGGCGTCCCCCTCGTCCACGCCATGCACACCATGGCCAAGGTAAAGAACGCCGCACTGGCCGAGGGGGACACCCCCGAGCCCGCCGCCCGCGTCATCGGCGAGACCCAGATCGTCGCCGCCGCCGACCGGCTCATCGCGAACACCACCGAGGAAGCCGACGAACTCGTACGGCACTACGAGGCCGACCCCGGCAAGGTGGCCGTCGTCCACCCCGGCGTCAACCTCGACCGTTTCACCGTCGCCGACGGCCGCACCGCCGCCCGCGCCCGCCTCGGCCTGCCGCAGGACGCCGTCATCCCCCTCTTCGCCGGCCGGATCCAGCCGCTCAAGGCCCCCGACATCCTGCTGCGCGCCGTCGCCGAGCTCGTCGACCGGGACCCCACGCTGCGCCGTCGCCTGTTCGTCCCCGTCGTCGGCGGCCCCAGCGGCAGCGGCCTCGCCCGGCCGGAGGGCCTGCACAAGCTCGCGGCCAAGCTCGGCATCACCGACCTCGTCCACTTCCATCCGCCCGTCCGCCAGGACGCCCTCGCCGACTGGTTCCGGGCGGCGTCCGTGCTGGTCATGCCCTCGTACAGCGAATCCTTCGGGCTCGTCGCCATCGAGGCCCAGGCCACCGGCACACCGGTGCTGGCCGCCGAGGTCGGCGGGCTGCCCGTCGCCGTCAACGACGGCGTGACGGGCATCCTCGTACCCGGGCACGACCCGGTGGACTACGCGCGGGAGCTGCGGCGCTTCGTGGACGACCCCGCGCTCGCGGACCGGATGGGCGCCGAGGCCGCGCGGCACGCGCAGTTCTTCGGCTGGGACACCGCGGCGAGCGGCACGGCGGACGTGTACACCGCGGCGATGCACGATCACCGCCGTCGCGTACGCTCCCACCATGGCTGACACCGCCGCGATCATCGAGTCCACGCTGGCCGGCGCCGAGCTGAGCTGGGAGAGCCCCGAGCCGGGCTCCTACGTCGTCCAGCTCCCCGGCACCCGCAAGCTGAGCACCACCTGCTCGCTGCGCGTCGGCCGGCACTCGCTGTCCGTGAACGCCTTCGTGATCCGCCACCCCGACGAGAACGAGGCCGGCGTCCACCGCTGGCTGCTGGAACGCAACCTCAAGCTGTACGGGATGGCCTACGCCGTCGACCGCCTCGGCGACGTCTACCTCACGGCCCGGCTCCCGCTGTCGGTGGTCGACCCGCAGGAACTGGACCGGCTGCTCGGCACGGTCCTGGAGGCGGCGGACGGCGCCTTCAACACCCTGCTGGAGCTGGGCTTCGCGAGCGCCATCCGCCGCGAGTACGCATGGCGCGTCTCGCGCGGGGAGCCGACGTACAACCTGGACGCCTTCAAACACCTGACGCAGCCGTCCTGAACGCCGCGTGCCGTACGGGCCCCCCCCCCGCCCGGGGCGCCCGAAGCCCCCCCCCGACGGCGCGACAGGCCAAACCCGCCCGGGGCCCGGCCCCCGCGCCGCCCACCCCCCCCAGCCGCCCGAGCACCGCG
>NZ_JBHYVA010000312.1:1474-9304 GCF_042750055.1 Streptomyces sp. NPDC059456 | reverse complement strand
CCCCACCCGAGATCGCTATGTGTCTGGTGGGCTCGGATTTTTTTATAAGAGACAGCCGTATTTGCCCACGCGGTCGTGGCTGACGCTGCCGTCGATCGCGACGAGCCGCGCGGCCTCGGCGGGCCGCCCCGCCGCGAACACCCCGAAGGGGGCCGCCCGCATGGCCAGCCCGTCCGACCAGGCGTGGCGGTGCTGCGCGGAGATGGGCGCCGCGAGTCCGCGGCGCAGGTTCTCCAGGGTGCCGCGTTCGCTGAAGCCCGCCCCGCGGAACGGCCCCTCGTCGAGGTCGGCGATCCAGTGGTGCCAGGCCCGCTCGACGTGGGAGACGGTCAGCGCCGATCCGTGCCGGGCCAGCAGCAGCCCCGAGAAGATCGCGTACTCGGTGTCGTCGGTGCCCGCCGGGTCGTCCGATACGAAGCCCTCGATGCGGCCCCATTTCGCCCGGATCTCGGACGGCTTCATGTTCTCGGCGGGGGCGCCGAGCGCGTCACCCGCCGCGAGGCCGAGAAGGGCGCCCCTGGCCCGTTCGAGGAGGACCTGCGGATTGCATGCAATCAGCTCCATGGCGCGCCTCTCCATCTGATGGGACCCATCGTGGGCCCATGGGGGATTTGTGCCACGGCAGGTGGTTTGTCGCTCGCCGCGAAACACCGCGCCCAGGCCCCCGTCACCCGGTCGCCGAGCCGGGAAACCCCAGGTAAGTACGGCCTTCCTTGCTGGCGGGCGGCAGAAATCGTGCGTAGTTTCGAGGTGTTCAGGGGGAGTGGATGCCTGCGCGTCGCCTTCGCGTACCCACTCGTACGAAAAGGGGAGATACGCCGCATGTCCATCATCGACATCGAAGCACCGCTGCACACCGCGCACCGTGACAACCACACCCACCGCGATGTCAACGGCGGATGGCTGCGACCGGCCGTCTTCGGCGCCATGGACGGGCTGGTCTCCAACCTCGCGCTGATGACCGGCGTCGCCGGCGGCGCCGTCGCCCCCCAGACCATCGTGATCACCGGTCTGGCGGGCCTCGCGGCCGGCGCCTTCTCGATGGCGGCCGGCGAGTACACCTCCGTCGCCTCGCAGCGCGAGCTGGTCCTCGCCGAACTCGACATAGAGCGCCAGCAGTTGCGCAAGCACCCCGTCGACGAGATGGAGGAGCTGGCCGAACTGTACGTATCGCGCGGCGTCGAGTCGGCCCTCGCCCGCGAGGTCGCCATGCAGCTGTCCCGCGACCCCGACCAGGCGCTGGAGATCCACGCCCGCGAGGAGCTCGGGATCGACCCCGACGACCTCCCGTCGCCGATGGTCGCCGCGGTCTCGTCCTTCGGCTCCTTCGCGCTGGGCGCGCTGCTGCCCGTACTGCCGTACCTGCTCGGCGCCGCGTCCCTGTGGCCCGCGGTGCTGCTCGCGCTGGTGGGCCTCTTCGCCTGCGGTGCCGTGGTCTCCCGGGTCACCGCGCGGTCCTGGTGGTACAGCGGCCTGCGCCAGCTGCTGCTGGGCGGCGCGGCCGCCGGTGTGACGTACGTCCTGGGAACCTGGATCGGCGGAGCCGTAGGCTGACCGCGCAAGCAGTGAGACACTATGCAGCACGCAGCATAAGTAGTCCTCATCGGAGTCCGTTACCCGGCGGTTTCGAATCCGTGTCCGCCGGGCATCAGACCAGGGCGCGCCGGGCAATGATGCCCACCCCGCGTCGGGACCTTCGCCAGGTGGTGCGCTCCTGAAGTGCTGCGAAGGTTCCCTTTTCCTGCCCCGTGCGTGTCCGCATGCTGAAACGCCATATCCGCTTCTCGGGATTGCCGTCATCATGTAACCTGCACGAAATTTCGCAGAGGGCCAACGTCGTCCCTCGGCTATGCACATATGCCACGACGACGACGGGAGAGCCGATGCGTTCCGCATCCACGCACTCCGCGACCGGCCCCAGCACCACCGCCTGGTCGCCCATGGACGGTCGCCCCGCCCAGCAGGGCATGTACGACCCGCGCAACGAGAAGGACGCCTGTGGCGTCGGATTCGTGGCGAACCTCACCGGCGAGGCGACCCACACCCTCGTCGAGCAGGCGCTGACCGTATTGCGGAACCTCGAGCACCGAGGCGCCACCGGCTCCGAGCCCGACTCGGGCGACGGCGCCGGAATCCTGTCCCAGGTCCCGGACGCGTTCCTGCGCGAGGTCGCCGGATTCGAGCTCCCCGAGGCCGGCGCGTACGCCGTCGGCATCGCCTTCCTCCCCGCCGACGGCACCGCACAGGCCGTCGCCGTGGAGCAGATCGAGGCCATCGCCGCCGAGGAGAACCTCACGGTCCTCGGCTGGCGCGAGGTCCCGGTCACCCCGGACCTGCTCGGCAACGGCGCCCGCGCCACCATGCCGGCCTTCTCCCAGATCTTCGTCGCCGACGGCCGGGGCACGGGCATCGAGCTGGACCGCAAGGCGTTCGTGCTGCGCAAGCGCGCCGAGCGCGAGGCCGGGGTCTACTTCCCGTCGCTGTCCGCCCGCACCATCGTCTACAAGGGCATGCTGACCACCGGCCAGCTGGAGCCCTTCTTCCCGGACCTCTCCGACCGCCGCTTCGCCTCGGCGCTGGCCCTGGTCCACTCGCGGTTCTCGACCAACACCTTCCCGTCCTGGCCGCTGGCCCACCCGTACCGCTTCGTCGCGCACAACGGCGAGATCAACACGGTCAAGGGCAACCGCAACTGGATGAAGGCCCGCGAGTCCCAGCTGGCCTCCGACGTCTTCGGTGACGGCGCGCTCGACCGCATCTTCCCGATCTGCACCCCGGACGCCTCCGACTCGGCCTCCTTCGACGAGGTCCTGGAGCTCCTGCACCTCGGCGGTCGCTCGCTGCCCCACGCGGTGCTGATGATGATCCCGGAGGCGTGGGAGAACCACACCTCCATGGACCCGGCCCGCCGCGCGTTCTACCAGTACCACTCCACGATGATGGAGCCCTGGGACGGCCCGGCCTGCGTCACCTTCACCGACGGGACCCAGGTCGGCGCGGTCCTCGACCGCAACGGTCTGCGCCCCGGCCGCTACTGGGTCACCGACGACGGCCTCGTCGTCCTCTCCTCCGAGGTCGGCGTCCTCGACATCGACCCGGCCAAGGTCGTCCGCAAGGGCCGCCTCCAGCCCGGCAGGATGTTCCTCGTCGACACCGCCCAGAAGCGGATCATCGAGGACGACGAGATCAAGGCCGAACTCGCCGGCGCCGCGCCCTACGCGGACTGGCTGGAGTCCGGCGAGATCGAGCTGACGGACCTGCCCGAGCGCGAGCACATCGTGCACACCCACGCCTCGGTCACCCGCCGCCAGCAGACCTTCGGCTACACCGAGGAAGAGCTGCGCGTCATCCTCGCCCCGATGGCCCGCACCGGCGGCGAGCCGCTCGGCTCCATGGGCACGGACTCCCCGATCGCGGCCCTGTCCGAGCGCCCCCGGCTGCTCTTCGACTACTTCACCCAGCTCTTCGCGCAGGTCACCAACCCGCCGCTGGACGCCATCCGCGAGGAGCTCGTCACCTCGCTGCTGTCCTCGCTGGGCCCCCAGGGCAACCTGCTGGAGCCGACCGCCGCGTCCTGTCGCAGCGTCACCCTGCCCTTCCCGGTGATCGACAACGACGAGCTGGCCAAGCTCATCCACGTCAACGCCGACGGCGACATGCCGGGCATGAAGGCCGCCACCCTCTCCGGCCTCTACCGGGTCTCCGGCGGCGGCGAGGCCCTGGCCGCCCGCCTGGAGGAGATCCGCGGCGAGGTCGACGCGGCCATCGCCAACGGCGCCCACCTCATCGTCCTCTCGGACCGCCACTCGGACGCCGAGCACGCGCCGATCCCGTCGCTGCTGCTCACCTCCGCCGTGCACCACCACCTCATCGCCACCAAGCAGCGCACCCAGGTGGGCCTGCTGGTCGAGGCCGGCGACGTCCGCGAGGTCCACCACGTCGCACTGCTCATCGGCTACGGCGCCGCCGCAGTCAACCCGTACCTCGCCATGGAGTCCGTCGAGGACCTGCTGCGCGCCGGTACGTTCCTGTCCGGCCTGGAGCCGGAGCAGGCCATCAAGAACCTGATCTACGCGCTCGGCAAGGGCGTCCTGAAGGTCATGTCCAAGATGGGCATCTCCACCGTCGCCTCCTACCGCGGCGCCCAGGTCTTCGAGGCCGTCGGCCTGAACGAGGAGTTCGTCGGCGCGTACTTCCAGGGCACCGCCACCAAGATCGGCGGCGCCGGCCTGGACGTCATCGCCAAGGAGGTGGCCGCCCGCCACGCCAAGGCGTACCCGGTCTCGGGCATCGCCGCCACGCACCGCGCGCTGGAGATCGGCGGCGAGTACCAGTGGCGCCGCGAGGGCGAACCGCACCTGTTCGACCCGGAGACGGTCTTCCGCCTCCAGCACGCCACCCGCAACCGCCGGTACGACATCTTCAAGAAGTACACGGACCGGGTGAACGAGCAGTCCGAGCGCCTCATGACGCTCCGCGGGCTCTTCGGCTTCAAGACGGAGGACCGGCCCTCGATCTCCATCGACGAGGTCGAGTCGGTCGCCGACATCGTCAAGCGCTTCTCCACCGGCGCCATGTCGTACGGCTCCATCTCCAAGGAGGCGCACGAGACCCTCGCCATCGCCATGAACCAGCTGGGCGGCAAGTCCAACACCGGTGAGGGCGGCGAGGACCCGGACCGCCTCTACGACCCGGCGCGCCGCTCGTCCATCAAGCAGGTCGCCTCCGGCCGCTTCGGCGTGACGAGCGAGTACCTCGTCAACGCGGACGACATCCAGATCAAGATGGCGCAGGGTGCCAAGCCCGGCGAGGGCGGCCAGCTGCCCGGCCACAAGGTGTACCCGTGGGTCGCCAAGACCCGGCACTCCACCCCGGGCGTCGGCCTGATCTCCCCGCCGCCGCACCACGACATCTACTCCATCGAAGACCTGGCCCAGCTGATCCACGACCTCAAGAACGCCAACCCGGCCGCCCGCATCCACGTGAAGCTGGTCTCCGAGGTCGGCGTGGGCACGGTCGCCGCCGGTGTCTCCAAGGCCCACGCGGACGTCGTCCTGATCTCCGGCCACGACGGCGGAACGGGCGCCTCCCCGCTCACCTCGCTCAAGCACGCGGGCGGCCCCTGGGAGCTCGGCCTCGCCGAGACCCAGCAGACCCTGCTGCTCAACGGGCTGCGCGACCGCATCGTCGTCCAGACCGACGGCCAGCTCAAGACCGGCCGCGACGTCGTCATCGCCGCGCTGCTCGGCGCCGAGGAGTTCGGTTTCGCGACCGCGCCGCTCGTCGTCTCCGGCTGCGTCATGATGCGCGTCTGCCACCTGGACACCTGCCCGGTCGGCATCGCCACGCAGAACCCGGTCCTGCGCGAGCGCTTCTCCGGCAAGGCCGAGTTCGTCGTGAACTTCTTCGAGTTCATCGCCGAGGAGGTCCGCGAGATCCTCGCCGAGCTGGGCTTCCGTACGATCGAGGAGGCCGTCGGCCACGCCGAACTCCTCGACACCAGCAAGGCCGTCACGCACTGGAAGGCCCAGGGCCTCGACCTGGAGCCCCTCTTCCACGTGCCGGCCCTGCCCGAGGGCGCGGTCCGCCACGCCCTGATCGAGCAGGACCACGGTCTGGAGAAGGCCCTCGACAACGAGCTGATCAAGCTCGCCGCCGACGCGCTGAACGCCGAGACCGCGGAGGCGGCCCAGCCGGTCCGCGCCCAGGTCGCGATTCGCAACATCAACCGGACCGTCGGCACCATGCTCGGCCACGAGGTCACCAAGAAGTTCGGCGGTGCGGGCCTGCCCGACAACACCATCGACCTGACCTTCACCGGCTCGGCCGGCCAGTCCTTCGGCGCCTTCCTGCCGCGCGGCATCACGCTGCGCCTGGAGGGCGACGCCAACGACTACGTCGGCAAGGGCCTCTCCGGCGGCCGCGTCGTGGTCCGCCCGGACCGCGGCGCCGACCACCTCGCCGAGTACTCGACCATCGCCGGCAACACCATCGGCTACGGAGCCACCGGCGGCGAGATGTTCCTGCGCGGCCGCACCGGCGAACGCTTCTGCGTCCGCAACTCCGGCGCCCTGGTCGTCTCGGAGGGCGTGGGCGACCACGGCTGCGAGTACATGACCGGCGGCAGCGCGGTCGTCCTCGGCGAGACCGGCCGCAACTTCGCGGCCGGCATGTCGGGCGGCGTCGCCTACGTCATCGACCTCGACGTCGACAACGTCAACGTCGGCAACACGGGCGCGGTCGAAGCCCTCTCCGACACCGACAAGCAGTGGCTGCACGATGTGGTGCGCCGCCACGAGGAGGAGACCGGCTCGACCGTGGCCGCGAAGCTCCTGGCTGACTGGACCGCCGCCGCGGACCGCTTCAGCAAGATCATCCCCACCACGTACAAGGCAGTGCTCGCCGCCAAGGACGCCGCTGAGCTGGCCGGACTCTCCGAGTCCGAGACCACGGAGAAGATGATGGAGGCGGCGACCCATGGCTGACCCGAAGGGCTTCCTCACCACCGGGCGCGAGACCGCCTGTTCCCGTCCGGTCGCCGAGCGGCTGGGGGACTGGAACGAGGTCTACGTCCCGGGCTCGCTGCTCCCGATCATCAGCAAGCAGGCCGGCCGCTGCATGGACTGCGGCATCCCGTTCTGCCACAACGGCTGCCCGCTCGGGAACCTGATCCCCGAGTGGAACGACTTCGCGTACCGCGAGGACTGGTCGGCGGCCTCCGAGCGCCTGCACGCCACGAACAACTTCCCGGAGTTCACGGGCCGCCTGTGCCCCGCCCCGTGCGAGTCGGCGTGCGTGCTCGGCATCAACCAGCCGGCCGTCACCATCAAGAACGTCGAAGTCTCGATCATCGACAAGGCGTGGGACAACGGCGACGTCACCCCGCAGCCCCCGGAGCGGCTGTCCGGCAAGACGGCCGCCGTCATCGGCTCGGGCCCCGCGGGCCTGGCCGCGGCCCAGCAGCTGACCCGGGCCGGCCACACCGTGGTCGTGTACGAGCGCGCGGACCGCATCGGCGGCCTGCTCCGCTACGGCATCCCCGAGTTCAAGATGGAGAAGGTGCACATCAACCGCCGCATCGAGCAGATGCGCGCGGAGGGCACCAAGTTCCGCACCGGCATCGAGATCGGCCGCGACCTGTCCGCCACCGACCTGCGCAAGCGGTTCGACGCGGTCGTCATCGCCGCCGGCGCCACGGTCTCCCGCGACCTGCCGGTCCCGGGCCGCGACCTCAAGGGCATCCACTTCGCGATGGAGTACCTGCCCCTGGCCAACAAGGTCCAGGAAGGCGACTTCGTGGCCCCGCCCATCACCGCCGAGGGCAAGCACGTCGTCGTCATCGGCGGCGGCGACACCGGCGCGGACTGCGTGGGCACCGCCCACCGCCAGGGCGCGGCCTCGGTCACGCAGCTTGAGATCATGCCGCGCCCCTCGGAGGACCGTCCGGCCGCCATGCCGTGGCCGACCTTCCCGATGCTGTACAAGGTCACCTCGGCGCACGAGGAGGGCGGCGAGCGGATCTACTCCGTCTCCACCACCCACTTCGAGGGCGACGAGGACGGCAACGTCCAGGCCCTGCACCTGGTCGAGGTCGAGTTCAAGGACGGCAAGCTGGAGCAGAAGCCCGGCACCGAGCGGGTCCTCCCGGCCCAGCTCGTCACGCTGGCCATGGGCTTCACCGGCACCGACCGCTCCAACGGCCTCGTCGAGCAGTTCGGCCTGGACCTGGACGAGCGGGGCAACGTCGCCCGCGACGCGTCGTACGCCACCAACGTCGACGGCGTCTTCGTCGCCGGCGACGCGGGCCGCGGGCCGGCCCAGATCGTCTGG
>NZ_JBHYVA010000312.1:0-1464 GCF_042750055.1 Streptomyces sp. NPDC059456 | reverse complement strand
GGGGCCGGGCCGGGGGGGGCACCCGCCCCGCCCCGCTGCCCCCCCCCCCCACCCGCCGCGGGGTTTTGGGCCCGCGCCCCCGCGGGC
This sequence comes from Streptomyces sp. NPDC059456, assembly GCF_042750055.1. NCBI lineage: Bacteria > Bacillati > Actinomycetota > Actinomycetes > Kitasatosporales > Streptomycetaceae > Streptomyces > Streptomyces sp. NPDC059456. The sequence goes on along the minus strand of NZ_JBHYVA010000312.1, from coordinate 1,377 downwards.
CGCGGCCAGTCCCTGATCGTCTGGGCGATCGCGGAGGGCCGCTCGGCCGCCCGCGGCGTGGACCGCTTCCTGACCGGCAGCAGCGCCCTCCCGTACCCGATCAAGCCGACGGACCGCTCCCTGATGGTCTGACCGTCACCCCTCCCCGCGCCTGCGCGGGGAGACCCGTCATACGGTCCGTTCAACGAAGTGCGGAACTCTGACGCAGCGCCCGCCATGGCTCCTTCCGGACGCCGTGCTCGCACCGCTCGGCCGCTGGCGGCCTCCCGGGCTTCGCCCGGCTGCGCCGGCCTCCGGCCGTCGGTGCGGGGTCCTGGGCCACCGGCGGTACCCCCTCCCTCCGGGGAGACCCCTCATACGGTCCGTACAACGAAGTGCGGAACTCTGACACAGCGCCCGCCATGTCCCCGACCAGGGATGGCGGGCGCTGTGGCGTTCTCCAGCGCCGGTGGTAGTCGTATGAATGCGTTCCGTCGTTCCCGGGGTGCGGCGAGCACTACGCTTTTTCGCGGAGCACGGGCACTGCGGAAGCGGGGAGTTGGCTCATGGCCAAGCCGAAGGACGAGGCCGGGGCGCGCACGCCGGAGGAGTTCGCCCGCGAAGAACTGCGGCGCCACCGCGAGACAGCCGGTCTGACCCAGGCGGGACTCGGCGAGCGGATCTTCACGAGCGGCGCGTACGTCGGACTGATGGAGTGCGGCACGCGCAGGCTGCGCCCGGAGATCGCGGAGCTGATCGACAAGGAGCTGGGCACCGGGGGCTAAATGTGGGTCGTCCTGCACGAAGCGGTACTGCGGACGGCGGTTGGGGGCCCGGCGTGATGGCCGCTCAGCTGCGTCATATCTCCGCCTATGTCCGCGCCCATCGGATCACCGTGCAGGTGGTGCCGTTCTCGGCCGGAGCCCAAGGAGCCCTGGGCTCTTTGGTGACCATCATGCAGTTCGCTGACGCGCCAGATGTGGTGTACACGGAGGGGCCTCGTGTGGGGCAGCTACTCGACTATCCGACGCTGGTGCACCGGCACTGGAAAATCTACGATCTGGCCAGGGCCGCTGCGCTGTCGCCGGACGTGTCCCTGACCTTGATCGAGTCGGTGGCGGAGGAATACGCGAAATGCGCGCAGACGTGAACGGCCTGTCCTGGCGAAAGTCCTCCCACAGCAACTCCGATGGTGCCAACTGCGTCGAGGTGTCCGACGACCTCCCCGGTGTCGTCCCCGTCCGCGACACCAAGCTGGCCGGCGTCGGCCCGGTGCTCGTGTTTCCGGTTGCCGCCTGGTCTTCCTTCATCCAGGGCGTGAAGAGCCGGGGCTGATCCCGTACCGCAGCCGCCGCCCCCCCCCCCCCCGGTCCGGGCGCGGGGGGGGGGGGGCCCCCC
>NZ_JBHYVA010000311.1:0-9324 GCF_042750055.1 Streptomyces sp. NPDC059456 | reverse complement strand
GGGGGGGGGGGGGGGGCCCGGGGGGGGGGGGGGGCCCCCCGCGGGGGGCCCCCCCCCGGGGGCGGCCCGCCCCCGGGCGGCCCCCCCCCCCCGGCCCGGGGGGGCGGGGCGCGGCCCGGGGCCCGGGGCACCGGCGGCGGCCGGACCGGCAGCGCGAGCCGCGGTCCGGGCCTGGCTCACGACAGCTCGTGGAAGAACAGCGGGGTGGCGGTCGGCAGCGTCGTGCCCTCCGCCAGCAGCCGCCCCTCCACGCCGGCCCACTCGGGCATCCGCGTGCCGAGGTCCACCGGCAGGCCCAGGTGCCCGGCGAGGAAGGCGGACCAGCCCGGCATCAGCGGCGCCGCGGTGACCGCGACCGCGGCCAGCAGCTCCACGTGCGCGGCGAGCCGGCCGGCGTACTCCTCGCGCGGCCCGGAGACCCGCAGCAGGGCGAGCTCCCGCAGATCGGCGTCGGCCCGCTCGATCACGGTGGCGAGCACGTCGGCGGCGCGCTGCGGGGAGAAGGCCTCCGCGCCGAGGGCGGCGGCGATCTGCCCGGGCAGCGCGGTGCGTTCGGCGGCGAGCGGGCCGTCCGCGGGCCCGGCGGCCGGCACGACGGAGTCGAAGTCCTGGGCGAGCAGGTCCAGTACGGTGTCGGTCCAGCGCTCCAGCCCGCCGGCGAGGACGGTGCTGAGGGTGTCGGCGAACTCCTTCATGGAGAAGTTGTTCTGCGCCCGCTCCGGGCCCGTCAGGCACAGGTGGAAGCGCAGCGCGTCCGCGTTGACCCGGCGCAGGAACTCACCGCCCCAGATGGCGTGTCCGCGGCTGGTGGAGAACTTCTCGCCCTCCAGCCGGTAGAACTCGTTGATGACGACCTGCGCGGGCAGCGTCAGCCCGCCCCGGGCGAGCAGCAGCGCCGGCCACAGCACGGCGTGCGAGAACGAGCAGTCGAAGCCGATGAAGTTGACGATCCGGGTCTCGGGGTCGGTCCACAGCCGCTCCCACTGCGAGCGGTCGCCGTTCGCCCCGGCGACGCGGGCGGTGCCCGCCGCGTAGCCCCAGATGCCGCTGAACCAGGTGTCGAGGATGTGCCCCTCCCAGCCGGGCAGCGGGACCGGGATGCCGTAGTCCGCCTCGCGGCTGATCGCGGTGTCGGGCAGGGCCCGCTCGAACAGGCCGTCCAGGTAGGAGATCAGCCGGGGCCGCCATTCGGCCTTGGCCTGCGCGTCGGCGTAGTACGCCCGGAGCCGCTCGCGCCAGCGCTCCAGCGGGAACACGATGCGGCGCAGGGTCGTGGTCCCGGGGGTGTTCCAGCAGGCGGTGCAGCGGGGGGCGGCGAGTCCGGCCGGGTCCTGGGGCAGGCCGCAGGCCTCGCAGTACACGCCGTCGGAGGGCTCGGCGCAGAACTGGCACTCGCCGCGCACCTCGGCCTCGTACAGGTACCGGTCGCAGGGCGCGCAGTGGAAGACGGGCAGCTCCTGCACCTCCAGGGCGCCGGACTCCCACAGTTCCAGGAAGAAGCGCTGGACGAACTCGGTGTGGGTGGAGTCGGTGAGCGGGCGGGTGAACCAGTCGTGGTGCATGGCACCCAGGGACAGGGTCTCCTCCATGCGGTCGCCGAAGAGCTTGGCGGTCGGGTACGCGGTGGAGCCGATCTCGGCGGCCCGGCGCGGTACGTAGCAGGAGTGCTCGTCGGAGTAGCCCACGTAGCGCACGTCGTGGCCGCGCTGGCGCAGGTGCCGGGTGAGGACGTCGGCGCCGAGGAAGGGGCCGGAGAGGTGGCCGAGGTGGAGGTCGCCGTTCGGGTTCGGCGGGGCGCTGGTGACGACGTAGGAGGTCATGACGCGTGGGTTCCTTCGGGGAGGATCAGGGCGGAGGAGTCGAGGGCCGCGGCGTCCGCCGGGGCGGCGGTGTCGAGCGGCGGCAGGGCGGCGGAGGCGGCTGCGACGACGCGGCTGCGCGGCGGCAGGTCGTCGAGGACGACCGAGTGGGCGCCGATCCGGGAGTCGGCGCCGATGGTGACCGGGCCGAGGACGCTGGCACCGGTGCCGATGACGACGCGGTCGCCGACGACGGGGTGCCGGCGGGATCCGGAGGGCCGGCGCAGGTCCTTCCACCAGCCGACGGAGCCGAGCGTGACCTGGTGGTAGAGCATCACGTCGTCGCCGATCCGGACGGTCTCGCCGATGACGACGGCCGTGCCGTGGTCGACGAAGAAGCGGCGGCCGATCCGCGCCCCGGGGTGGATCTCGATGCCGGAGACGGCGCGGGCCAGCAGGGACAGGGCGCGGGCGCAGACCCGGTGGCCGCGGCCCCACAGCCAGTGCGCCAGCCGGTAGGTCCACAGGGCGTGGATGTGCGGGTAGAGCAGGACCTCGGCCCGGGAGCCGGCCGCCGGGTCCTTGTCGAGGACGGTCTGCACGTCCTCGCGCAGCACCTCGCGCAGCGGCCGCCGGTCCTCGGCCGGCCCGTCGTGCGGCCCGTCGTGCGGCCCGGTGTTCCGCAGCCCCTCCCGGAGCGCGTCGTTCGGGCCGGTCTCACATGTGGTCATACGGCGCCTCCGGGCGGATCGGGCGGCCGGCGAGGAAGCGCTGCGGCCGGTACGGCTCCAGCAGTTCCTGGACGGCCTTGCCGGGGACGGCCCCGCCCTCGACGATCTCCTTGGCGGCGAGTTCGGCCACGGCGGGCGCCAGCTTGAAGCCGCCGCCGCTGAAGCCGAGGGCCAGGTACAGACCGTCGGGGCCGGCCGCGCCCACGACCGGGCGCTTGTCGGGGGTGTAGCCGTCGAGGCCGGAGCGGGTGCCGGCGAGCGGGGCGGTGGCGGCGGCCGGGACCCGGTCGGCGATCGCGGCGATCGCGGACTCCAGCTCGCTCTCGGTCAGCGGCTCCACGTCGCGGCCCAGTTCGGTGTCGGGCTTGCTGGGGACGCCGAAGTAGAAGCGGTCCAGGCCGTCGGGCCGGAAGTAGCTGCCGGTGGTGTCGTCGATGCAGGTCGGTACGGAGGCGGCCGATCCGCGCCGGCCTGCGCCGGGCAGTTCGGCCTGGGCCAGGCCGATCCGGCGCGCGGTGACGGGGATGTGGATGCCGAGGTACTCGGCGGGCGCCGAGCCCCAGGCTCCGCCGGCCAGGACCACCAGCGGGGCGTCGATGCGGCCGATGGAGGTGAGGACGCCGGTGACGGTGCCCGCCTTCTCCAGCACCTTCACCGCGCGGATGCCTTCGGAGGGGGAGACCCCGAGCCGGTAGGCGGCGGTGAGCAGCGCGTTGGAGGCGGCCATCGGGTCGGCGTAGCCGCCTTCGGGTTCGTACGCGGCGAGGCCGACGCCTTCGGTGCGCAGCCCGGGGTAGATCTCCTTCAGTTCGGCGGCGTCGATGACCTCGACGCGGCGGTATCCGGCGGCGTCCGCGGACGCGGCGGCGTTGTAGCGCAGGTCGTCGGCGTGGTTCTCGCCGACGATCATGACGAAGCCGGTGCGGCGGTAGCCGCAGCAGCCGCCGATGATGTCCGACCACTGCTCGAAGACGGGCAGGCTGCGGGCGGCGAGGCGGGTGTCGGCGACGGAGGTGTGGTGCAGGCGCAGGAGTCCGCCGGAGCGGGAGGTGGCGCCCTGGGCGTTGACCCGGCCCTGGTCGCACAGGACGATCCGGCCGATGCCGGCGAGGGCGAGCTGGTGCGCGATGGCCGCGCCGATCACTCCGCCGCCGACGACGATGGCGTCGGCGTGCGCGTGGACGATGGGGCTCATGCCGGGACCTGCCCGGGGTGTGCGGCGGTGCTCGGGGCGGCCGGGCTCGGGGCGGCCGGGCTCCCGGCGGGGTCCGCCGGGGCCGTCTGCGCCGCCGGGTCCGCCGGTGCCGCCGGTGCCGCCGGGTCCGTCGGGCGCTCGGCCGGTGCCGCCGCGGGGCCCGGGTCCGTGACGCCGAACGCGGCGGCCCACTTGGCGCGGTCCCGGGCGACGGCGTCGGAGCCGCCCCACCAGATGGTGACGAAGCGCAGCCGTACGTCGCCGTCGTTGGTCAGGTCGTGGTCCTGGAAGGGGGTGATGAACACGGTCTCGCCGGCGCGGACCCGGCGGGTCTCGTCGCCGATCCGCATGACCCCGCTGCCCTCGACGATGAAGAACATCTCGTTCTCGTCGTGGTCGTGCGGGGTGGAGGTGGCGCCGGGCGCCACGTCCACCCAGGCGCCGCCCCAGTTGGGCTCCTCGACGGCCTCGGGCCAGGGGAAGATCCGCCGGCCGCTGACGTTGTACGGCTCCTCGAAGACCATGTCGTCCTCGTGGGCGGTGAAGATGTGCATCGCGTACGGGTCCAATCAGGCGGCGACGGGCCGGCGCAGGCGGGCGCGCAGGTCGCGGTGGATGGTGTCGGCCTTGGCGGCCATCTGGCTGAAGGAGGTGGCGCTGCCGATGCCGTGCCGCCATTCGGTGAGCCCGTCGAGGTAGATCCCGACCTCGCAGTCGTCGGTGGTGAGGGCGCGGTAGGCGCGGGTGACCTCGGGCCGGCCCTGCGCGTCGAGGCGCAGGTGCGGGACGAACGCGGCGAGCTGGCGGGGGAGGGCGGCCTCGCGGTAGCCGGTGCAGACGATCACGACGTCGGCCTCGATCAGGCCGGCCCCGCCGGTGAACACCTCGGCGGTGCGCAGCAGCACGCGGCCGTCCGGGGCCCGGTCCAGGTCGGTGACCTCGGTCCGCTTGTGCATGTGCAGGCGCTGCCGGCCGGTGAACCGGTCCTGGTAGACGGCCTGGTAGAGGGCGGTGGAGACGTCGGGGTCGACGGCCGCGTAGTTGGTGGCGCGGGCCTGGTCCAGGGCGCGTTCGCGCTGGTCGCCTTCGAGTCCGTAGAAGTAGTCGGTCTCGTCGGGGAAGTACACCTCGTTGCTGAAGTGGCCGAGCTCGTACATCCGGAAGCCGGCGTGGCGCACCACCGAGTGGATCTCGGCGTCGGGGTGCTGCGCGGCCAGGTGCAGGACGATCTCGCCGGCGGTCTGCCCGGCTCCGATGACGGCGACGGAGCGCAGCGGCCGGTCGGCCAGGGCGGCCAGGCCGGGGAGCAGTTTCGAGGCGTGGAAGACCCGCTCGCCCAGGTGCGGGCGGAAGAGCTCCGGTACGTAGGCCTCGTGGCCGGTGGCGAGGGCGATGTTGCGGCCCTCCACGGTGTGCAGGGAGCCGTCGCGGGTGTCCCGGGACAGAACGCGGGCGGTGCGGACGCGGCCGTCGGAGCCGGCGACGGGTTCGACGCTCAGCACCTCGCGGTGGTAGTCGACGGCGCCGCGGACCTGTCCGGCGGCCCACTGCACGTAGTCCGACCACTCCAGGCGGCTGACGTAGCCGCCCATCAGCGTGAACGGGTAGAAGCGGCCGCTCTGCCGGAGGTAGTGGGGGAAGGTGAAGCGGGAGCGGGCGTCGCGCGGGGTGGCGAAGTCGCGCAGGAAGTGGTGCTGGATGTCGGTGCCGGGCAGGACCAGGTTGGGCTGCCAGGCGGAGTCGGCGGCCTTCTCCAGGTAGCGGGCGGCGAGCGGAGCCGTGCCGGAGGCGTCGTCGTGGTCCTCGACGGCGGCGGCGAGCGCGATCCCCGAGGGGCCGAAGCCGGCCACCACCAGGTCCTGGACGGTGGTGTCGTACGTGGTCACCGGGCACCGCCGGCGGGCAGGCCGAGCGCGGCCAGGGCGGCCGTCAGGGACTCGTGGATGATCCGTCCGGCCTGGTCGATCTCGCGGGCCGAGCAGTTCAGCGGCGGCAGCATGCGCACGACGCAGTCGTCGCGGCCGCCCAGTTCGATGATCAGGCCGCGGCTGACGGCCTCCCACTGGACCCGCTTGGCGAGGGCGTCGGCGGGCAGCCCGGTCTCCGGGTCGGTCAGCTCGACGCCGGTCATCAGGCCGAGGCCGCGTACGTCGGCCACGTACGGGGTGACCTCGCGCAAGCCCTGGAGGTGGACCATCAGCTGGTCGGCGCGGGCCCGGACGTTCTCCAGGACGCGTTCGCGCTTGACGACCTTCATGGTGGCGACGCCGGCGGCGAAGGCGGGCTGGTTGCCGCGGAACGTGCCGGAGTGGGCGCCGGGCTTCCACACGTCGAGCTTCTCGTCGTAGAGGATCACGGAGGCGGGCAGGCCCATGCCGGACAGGGCCTTGGAGGCGCACACGACGTCGGGCTCGATGCCGTACTGCTCGAAGGCGAACCAGGTGCCGGTGCGGCCGCAGCCGCTCTGCACCTCGTCGACGATGAGCGGGATGCCGAGCCGCCGGGTGACCTCGCGGATCCGCTGGACGAACTCGACCTCGGCCGGGATGACCCCGCCCTCGCCCTGCACCAGCTCCATGATCACGGCGGCGGGCAGGGTGATCCCGCCGTTGACGTCGGTCAGCGCCTTCTCCAGGAACGCCGCGCAGTTGACCTGGCAGTTGTCCCGCTTGAGGCCGAGGGGGCAGTTGTGGCAGTTGGAGTACGGGAAGAAGTGCACGCCCGGCATCCGGCCGCGGACCGGCTCCTTCTGCTCGACGAGCCCGGTGACGCTCAGCGCGGCCAGGGTCGCGCCGTGGAACCCGCCCTGGAAGGTGATGATCTCCTCGCGGCCGGTGGCGGTCTTGCACAGCTTGAGGGCGGCGTCGACGGCGTTGGCGCCGGTCGGCCCGCAGAAGTGGATCCGGGTGCGCTCGCGCATCGGCTCCGGCAGCATCCCGATGGTCAGGTCGGTGAACTCGTCCTTGACCGGGGTGGGGAAGTCCAGCCCGTGCACGAACTCGTCGAGCTGGCGGTGGGCGGCGGCGAGCGGTTCGGGGTGGTTGTGGCCCAGGGAGAGCACGCCGGCGCCGCTGAGGAAGTCGAGGAAGACGTTCCCGTCGAGGTCCTCGACGTACGAGCCGCGGCCGCGGCGGATCGCCATCGGCAGTTTGCGCGGGTAGGAGCGGGAGTTGGACTCGCGGCCGGCCTGCCGGTCCAGCAGCTCGGCGCTGAGCGGCCCGGGCAGCGGGCCGTTGATCACGGGGGTGGTGTAGGCGCGCGGGGCCGAGACCGGGGTGTCGATCGTGGCGGTCATGGGAAGCGGGGACCTTTCCGGTCAGGCGGCGGCGAGTACGGCGCTGCGGTCGGCGGCGGTGGTGGCGGCGCCCGTCAGGCGGGCGGTCAGGGCGTCGGTGAGGGTCGCGGCGCGCAGCGACAGGAGGCTGAAGGAGCCCGCGTCGCCGATGCCGTGGCTGGACTCGCACAGGCCGTTCAGGAAGAGCGGCGGGGTCCCGTCGGCGACCGGTTCGAGCGCGTAGTCGGCGGACACCCGGAGGCGGCCGTCCGGCTCGCTGGCGAAGAGCTTCGCGAGCGGTGCCATCAGCGGCGGGCACAGCTCCTCGTGCGGGCCGGGGCCCATGTTGCGGAAGCCGGTGGCGAGGACCGCGAAGTCGACGACCTCGCTGATCCGCTCGCCGGTGGTGCGCTCGACGAAGTCCAGGGCGATCCGGTCCCCCGTCTCGGGGGCGACGCCCACGGCTTCGTGGTTGCCGCGGACGAACACCTTCTGGTCGCCGTCGAGCTCCTGCTCGTAGATCGTCATGTAGAGGTCGCGCAGCACGTCGCCGTCGGCGGAGGAGTAGTTCGTGCCGTGCATGTACGCGTCCAGGGCCTTCTTGCCCTCGCGGGACGCCCGGAAGTAGTAGTCGGTGAACTCGGGGAAGTAGCCCTCCTCGCTGAACGGGCTGGTGTCCTTCAGCCGCAGCGAGTGCGAGCGCGTGTACGTGGTGACCTTGGTCCGCGGGAAGCGGCGGTGCAGGTCGAGGGCGAGTTCGACGGCGCTCTGGCTGCCGCCGATGACCGCCACCGACTCGGGGTCGCGGCCCGCGCCGGCCAGCTCCGCCAGCTTCGGCAGGTACTGGGTCAGGTGGAAGATCCGAGGGGTGCGCAGCGTGTCGTACGGGGCCGGGACGTACGGGGTGCGGCCCGGGCCCATCACGAGCGTGCGGCCCAGGTAGCGGCTGCCCGACATGGTGGTGACCTCGTAGACGCGCTCGCCGTGCTCCTCGACGATCTCGACGCGGGCCGCCCGCTGGTTGCAGTCGACCAGGTGCGAGAAGAAGCCGGCGGCCCAGCGGATGTAGCCCGCGTACTCCTTGCGGAGCGGGAACTCCGAGGGGAGGTTCAGGTGGCGCAGCAGCCGGCCCTGCTCGTGCAGGTAGTTCAGGAAGGTGTAGCGGCTGCGCGGGTTGCGCAGGGTCACCAGGTCGCGGCTGGGGTGGTTCTGGATGTCGGAGCCGTCCAGCAGCATCCCGGGCTGCCACTCGGGGCTCGGGCGGGCCTCCAGGAAGCGGGCCGTCAGCGGCGACTCGCGCTCCTCCAGGGCGATGGCGAGGGCCAGGTTCGCCGGCCCGAAGCCGATGCCGAGGATGTCGTGGACGGGAGTCGTGCTCGCACTCATCGGGTGGTCTTCCTTGCCTTGACAGTGGTGAGGGTGGGATTTCCGTCGAAGTCGATGTGCAGGCCGGTGATCCGGCCGGCGGCGTGGACCCGCTGGTCGGTGCGGTACCAGAGCGGGATCAGCGCCAGGTCCGCCATCGCGGCGCGGTCCGCGCGGCGCCAGGCGTCGGCGCGCTCGGCCGGGTCCGTCGAGGCCCGGGCGCGCGCCAGCAGGGCGTCGAACTCCGGGTTCACGTACCGGCCTTCGTTGTCGCCGTGGGCCGTGCCCTCGGCGTCGGGCGCCGTGCACGAGGAGTGCAGCAGCGGGAAGAGCACGTTGTCCGGCGTCGGGTAGTCACAGGCCCAGCCGGCCCGGCAGAAACCGGCCGCCGCGATCGAGGTCCGGTGCTCGACCAGCCCGCGGGCGTCGGTCCGCAGCAGCTCGATCCGCCAGCCCAGGACCTCCTCCAGGCCGCGGGCCAGCGCCCTGACCCAGTCGTCGTGCCCGGCACCGGTGTTGTACGCGAACTCGACGCGGCTGCCGGGCCCCAGGCCCGCCCGCAGGGCCGCCGCACGCGCCCGCTGCGGGTCGTACCCCGACCAGCCGCCGTCCGGATCCGCGGCCGCCTCCGCGAGCGGGGTGTGGGCCTTGCCGAACCAGGGGGACAGCAGGGAGTGGGCCGCGCTGCGCCGCCCCTGGAAGTACGTGTCGATCAGCGCCTGCCGGTCGATGGCCGCGGACCGGGCCCGGCGGGCGTCCAGCGAGTCCATCGGCGCCCGGTGGCAGAACGGGATCAGGTAGAAGAGGCCGGCGCCCTCCTGCTCCAGGAAGCCGTCGAGGGCGGGCGCCCCCGCGGGGCCCGCGCGGGGGGTCCGGGCGGTGTGGTGGGCGCCCGCCCGGTCGCGCGCGGTCGCGGCGGGCAAGCGCGCGCCCCCGACGCGGGTGTGGGTGGGTGACACA
>NZ_JBHYVA010000310.1:0-9335 GCF_042750055.1 Streptomyces sp. NPDC059456 | reverse complement strand
GGCCCTCTCACTTGCCCGGGCCCAGCGGCGCGGCCCCCCCCGGGCTCGCGGCGGCCGCCACCCCGGCGCCTTCGCCCCCACCCCCCCGCCCCGCTTACCCCCCCGCGACTCGGCGCGGGGGGACCCCCGGGCGGGGCCCCGGGCCGGGGGCGTGCGGGCTGCGAAATACTGGTGCCCTCCAGGACGCCATTCGATGGGAGCAGACGTGCACGGAAGCGAAGACCAGGAGTTCCTTGCCCTGGAGCGGGAGCTGTCCGTCTTCCTCCGGCGCGCCAGGGCCTCCTCGGGGGAGATGGCGCGCGCCCTGCACCCCGAGCTGGAGCCGGCCGCGTACGGGCTGCTCGTCCGTCTGGAGGCCGCGGGCCGCCAGCGCGCCACCGAGCTCGCCGCCTACTTCGGGGTCGGCAAGGCCACCATGAGCCGGCAGCTGCGCGCCCTGGAACTGCTCGGGCTGGTGGCGCGCGAGCCCGACCCGGCCGACGGGCGGGCCTTCCTGGTGGGCCTCACGGACGAGGGGCGCGAGCGCTTCCTGCGCGTACGCGGGGCCCGGCGCGAGCAGTACATGCGCAAGCTCGCCGACTGGGACCGCGGTGAGGTCGCCGAACTGGCCCGGCTGCTGAACCAGTTGAACCAGGGCGAGGAATAGCCTCCGGAAGACGGTCCTAGAGCTCCGCGTAGGCCGCCGAGGCGTCGTCGTGGCGCTTGCCGCGGGCGAGGGGCCGGGCCGGGTCCGACTCCAGGGCGCGGACCCGGGCGATCAGGCCCTGCGCGCCCTCCTTCCGGAGCACCGCCAGGCACCGGGCCCAGTCGCCCTCGCCGAACGTGTCCGTCCACCGGCTCGCCCCGTCGGTCAGCGCCGCCACCGCCCGCACCCGCTCGCGCGGGCTGCGGCCGGTCACCGCCCGGGCGGCGACCGCCGGGTCCGCGGCCGCCGTGAAGAAGCCGCCCTCCACGTTGCGCAGCGCGTCCGCCGAGGCCCGCGTGCGCAGCAGCTCGCGCGGGATCCGGTCCAGCCGGTCGTCGAGCACCGCCGTCACCCCGCCCCCGGGCGCTTCGAGGAGCAGTACGGAATCCGAGAGCACGAGGTGCTCCACGTAGGCCTCGTCCCAGCGGACCACCACCACCGTCGCCTGCGGGGTCCGTACGTGAGAAAGGTCACAGGTGTCCCGGTGTGCGTCGGCGGTGCCGCGGATGGCCTCCGCCAGGATCCGCTCCAGCGGCATGTCCCGCCGCGATCCGGACAGTTCGGTCAAACGGCCCCCGAGCCGGGCCGCGAACCAGGGCACGCCGTGCGTACAGCCCACCTCGCCGCCCGGCGGGGTGACCCCGTCCAGGGCGACGAGGACTCCGCCGCCCGCGGCGGGCATCGCCGCCGATAGCCAGTCCTCGTTGGGGCGTTCCGGGTTGCCGGGGGCCGAGGCGAGGTCGATGCGCATACGGACATTCTGCCCGCCGGGCGTGCTCCGGGCAGCTGCTGCGGGGTGAAAAGTCCGTACCAATGCGCAGGGGTGGAGCCGGCGCCGCCAGGCCGTCCGCACGGGCGCCCGGCGGCCCCGGGGCGGGATGTGGGCGCGCATATTGCCAAAGCCCCCATCCTTCTTTCAACCACCCGTCCATGACGGCCCTCTGACGGCGCCCCGCCGAGTTGGTCGCCAACTCATCCGTGATGTTCACTCGTTCGAGTGGCCGGGTGGGCGATGTCAGGCTCTCTCCCCAACACACTGCAAAGGTCTGAGGCGGTACGAGGGGGCAGGGGGCGTTTACTTGTTGACCGGCCGTTACCTCGGCCACACGAGTAGACGAGCACGAGCACACGTACAGGATTGCGAGCACCGGTGCAGAAGAAGCGGTCTCGGAAGAACGGCACCGCCACCGACGGACCCGCCCCCGCAGGACGTCCCGTCCGCGTGCGCAGCAGGCTCGTCCTCGGCGTCGCCGTCGCCGGCCTCACCGTCCTTGCGGCCGGCGCTCCCGCCGTGGTCTCCGCGACACGGGAGCTGAACGACTCCCAGCAGCTGGTCACGCTCGCCGAGCAGGCCCAGCACACCCTCACCCTCGCGCACCTCCTCGGCGACGAGCGCGACGCCGTCGTCGAGTACGTGGCCAAGGGCCGCCCCGGCGCCCAGGCGAAGGGCCCCGTCCAGGAGCGCACCGCGCTCACCGACCGGCAGCTCGCCGAGGTCCAGAACGACGCCGACGAAGCGCTCGCCCGCACCCTCGCCCGCGTCCAGACCGTCCGCAACGAGGCCGTCGACGGCAAGGGCACCGCCCTCGCCGCCCAGCAGGCGTACACCGGCGTCATCGCCGAGCTCCTCGCCCCCGGCGACCGGCTCGCCGAGCTGACCCCGCCGCGCGCCGTGGCCGCCCTCGCCACCACCCGCCCGCTGGCCCCGCTCGGCCAGGCCGTCGAACAGGCCTCCGCCACCCGCGGACTCCTGCTCGCCGCGCTGGCCGTCCCCCGTGGCGAGCAGCCCTCCAACACCCCGGCCGTGGACGAGCTGACCACCGCCGCCCAGCGGGCCCGCGTACGCGAGCAGGCCGCCCTCGACGACTTCTCCCGGGTCGCGCGCCCCGACGTGCGCCAGACCCTCGCCGCCACCGTCACCGGCCCCGAGGTCAAGACGGCCGACGACCACCTCAAGCGGCTCACCGAACGGCCCACGCTGTCCACGGCCGACCGCAAGCTCGACGGCGCCACCATCGCCCCCGCGCTCACCGCCCGCATCGACCGCATGCGCTCCGTGGAGTCCACGCTCGCCGGACAGCGGGCCACCGCGCTCGCCACCCTGCGCGACGACGACGTGACCCGGCTCGAAATGCTCGTCGCCGTCCTCGGACTGCTGTTCCTCGTCGCCGTCGGGTTCTCGACCGCCGTCGCACGCTCCCTGACCCGGCCGCTGTCCGTACTGCGCCGCGGAGCGGCCCGGCTCGCGACCCCCGAAGGCTCGGTGGAACCCGTCCGCTTCACCGGCCGCAACGACGAGTTCGCCGAAGTCGTCCGCCACCTCAACGCCGTCCGCGACCAGACCGTCGCCCTGCACACCCGGATCGCCGGCCTCGACGCCGACGGCCGCCGCCTCATCGGCCGCAACGAGGCACTGACCGCCGGCCGGGACGCGCTGGAGAAGGAACTCGACCAGCTGCGGACCGGCCTCGAAGAGCACCGCCGCATCATGTCGACGACCTCCGTGTCGCTGTCGCTGCGCACGCTCGGCCTGGTCGAGCGCCAGCTCGCCGTCATCGAGGAACTGGAGTCCAGGGAACAGGACCCGGACCGCCTCGCGACCCTGTTCAAGATGGACCACCTGGCGACGGTCATGCGCCGCCACAACGAGAACCTGCTGGTCCTCGCCGGACAGGAGCACGGCCACGGCGCCGGGGCCGCCCCCGTCCCGCTGGTCGACGTCATGCGCGCCGCGGTCAGCGAGATCGAACGCTACGAACGCGTCGACCTCACCACGCTTCCCCCGTTCACGCACGTGGCGGGACACGCCGCCGACGACATCTCGCACGTCCTCGCCGAGCTGCTGGAGAACGCCACGACGTTCTCGCCGCCCGAGGCCAAGGTCAAGGTGTCCGGCCGGCTGCTCGACTCCGGCGACGTCGTGCTGTCCGTCGTCGACGAGGGCATCGGGGTCAGCGGTGACCGCCTGGAGGCGCTGAACGCCCGCCTGGCCACCCCCGAGGCCTACGACGAGGAACCGGAAGCGGAACACGGCCTGGGCCTCGGCCTCTACGTGGCGGGACGCCTCGCGGCCCGGCACGGGGTCACCGCCGAGCTGCGCCCCGGGGGCCCCGGCGGCACGGAAGCCCGCGTGGTCGTCCCGGCAGCGCTGCTCCCGGCCACCCCGCCGACCTCGCCCGTCCACACCTTCGCCACGCCGGGCCTGCCCGAGATCCGGCTGCCGGGCGTCATCGCCGAGGCCAACGAGAACACCATCCCGCCGCGCCGGACGCCCCCGGCGGCGGAACGGGACGCGGAGCCGCAGGCCGGAGCCCAGGCCGGAGCCCAGGCCGAGGACGGGGCCCAGGCCGAGGCCGCCGCCGCGCCCGCGCCCTTCACGGACCCGGGCCCCGAAGCGGACGCCGAGCTCCTGCGCGCCATGGAGTGGGACCCCACCCTGCCGCCCGCCGCCGAAGAGCCCGCCGCCGAGGCCGGGGCCCCGGACCTGGGCGCGGAACTGGCCGGGGAGTTCGGCCCCGACCTGGCCGGCGGCCTGGATCCCGACGCGGACACGCCCGGCCCGGCCGCCGGGGCCACGCTGCCGCCCGCCGAGCAGGTGTTCACGGTCCGGGCGCCGGAGGCGGAAGCGGAGCCGGTCCCGGGCGGGCACGCCTTCGCGGACCCGGAGGCCGCACTGCCTCCGGCCGACCAGGTGTTCACCGCGGCGAGCGGACCCGGCGAGGAACTGCTGGCCCGGGTCGTCCCGGACACGGCCCCGATAGCGGAGCCGCAGCCACGGCCGGAGCCGGAGCCTGCGCCGGAGCCGGCGTTCGAGGCCGAGCCCGAGCCGGGGTTCGCGCCTGCGCCGCACCGGGCTTTCGCGGCCGCGCCCGCGCGGGGTTCCGCCCCCGCCCCGGTGCCGGAGATCGGGAGGCCCGGCGCCGACCTGGTTATAACCGCGGCCGGCCCGCCCGCGGAGGTCCCGGGCGACCGGGATCCCGGCGACGAGCTGCTCGCGCGGGTCGTCCCCGACGCAGGACCGGAGGGCTTCGCGGGGTCCGACCCCGAGCCGGTGTCCCCCGGTCCGCTGTCCGGTGCCGGGCCGCGGGCCGACGTACCGGAAGAACGCCCGTCCCTGCCCGTGCGGCCCGCCCCCGCCGTCGCCCCCGACGGCCCCGCGGAGCCCCACCGGCACGCACCCGAGGAGGCCGACTGGGTCCCCCGCCAGGGGAGCCACCCCGACGCCGGACCGGACGCCGTCACCGACAAGGGCCTGCCCAAGCGGACCCCGCGCACGGTGGGCGCCGCCCGGCCCGGCCGCACCGACGCCGTACGGCCCGAGCCGCCGCGCCGCGTCGACGCGGAGGAGCTGCGCCGCAGACTCGGCGGCTTCTACCAGGGGACGCGGGACGGACGGCGCGTCGTGGCCGCCGAGCTCGCACAGGACACCGACCAGGGGGACACCGCACAGGAGGCACGCACATGACCGCGCCCAGTACGTACGGACTGAGCACCCAGGCCCGCAACCTGCAGTGGCTGCTGACCGACCTGGTCGAGGAGGTGCCCGGCGTCAACTCCGTCGCCGTCGTGTCCTCGGACGGCCTCCTGCTGCTGTCCTCCGACCCCGGAGGAGCCGCAGCCGAGAACCCCGCGCGCACCAAGGGCCCGCGCGGAGCCTCCGCCGACCTGGCCACCATCGTCTCCGGTCTCGGCAGCCTCACCACCGGCGCCGCCGACCTCATGGACGGTGGAGCGGTCAAGCAGACGATGGTCGCGATGGAGTACGGTTCCGTCTTCGTCATGGCCATCAGCGACGGCTCGCTCCTCGGCGTGCACGCCACACCCGACTGCGACATGAGCGTCGTGGCCTACCACATGGCGCTGTTCGTCGGCCGTGCCGGCCACGTCCTGACCCCGGAAGTCCGCAGCGAGCTGCGCCAGTCGATGGAGAAGACCACGTGAGGAGCACGGCCTCGGCGACCGACCGGCTGCCGATACGCGGAGCCGACCGCCGGCCCGCACGCGTCCGCCCGTACTCCCTCACGGGCGGCCGCACCCGCTTCACGCAGGTCCTGCACGTGGAGACGTTCGTCGCCGCCCTCGACACCCGCGCCTCGGACCCCCAGGACCCCGCGGCGGGCACCGACCGCACGCCCGAGATGCCGGCCATCGTCGAGGTCTGCCGCCGCATGCGCACCATCGCCGAGATATCCGCGCTGCTGAAGCTGCCGCTGGGCGTGGTCCGCGTGCTGGTCAGCGACCTCGCCGACCAGGGACGCATACGCGTCTACGGGACCGGGCACGGCCCCGGCCGCCCCGAACGCGCGCTGCTGGAAAGGGTGCTCAGTGGTCTTCGCCGTCTCTGACCCGCCCGTCCGCCCCGCCGCCGCGGACGACGAGGCCGTCCAGCCCTGGCAGTACGACCGCTCCCGCGCGCCCGTCGCCGTCAAGGTGCTCGTCGCCGGAGGCTTCGGCGTCGGCAAGACCACCTTCGTCTCCTCGGTCTCCGAGATCACCCCGCTGCGCACCGAGGCGGTGATGACCCAGGCCAGCCTCCCCACGGACGACCTCTCCGCCACGCCGGACAAGGGCACCACCACCGTCGCGATGGACTTCGGCCGCATCACCCTCGACGACGACCTCGTGCTGTACGTGTACGGGACCCCGGGCCAGGAGCGGTTCTGGTTCATGTGGGACGACCTGGTGCGCGGCGCCATCGGCGGGATCGTCCTGGCCGACACGCGCCGGCTGCGCGACTGCTTCCCGGCCCTCGACTACTTCGAGAGCTGCGGGCTCCCGTACGCCGTCGCCGTCAACCACTTCGAGGGCTCGCACGCGTACGAACCGCAGGACGTGCGGGAGGCGCTGACCATCCCGGCGCACGTGCCGGTGGAGATCATGGACGCGCGGCGCCGGGACACGGTCGTCGCCTCCCTGCTGACGCTGGTGGGACACGCCCTGGACGCGACGCCCGCATAGGCTCCCGGGCCACCGGATCCGCCGGGCCTCCGGATCCGCCGAACCGCCGGTACCGCCGGTACGCCGTACTGCCGAACCCCTCACCCGAATCGAGAACGTGAGATGCGCAAGATACTCGTCGTGGGGGCCGGCCAGTCCGGTCTCCAGCTCGCCCTCGGCCTCCAGGCGAAGGGGTACGAGATCACCCTCATGTCCAACCGGACCGCGGACGAGATCCGCACCGGGCGGATCATGTCCACGCAGGTCATGTTCGACACGGCGCTCCAGCACGAGCGCGACCTCGAACTGAACTTCTGGGAGCGGCACGCCCCGCGGATCGAGGGCATCGGCGTCTCGGTCGCCGCCCCGGACGCCTCGCGCCCCGTCGACTGGCTCGGCCGCCTCAAGGGGTACGCGCAGTCCGTCGACCAGCGCCTGAAGATGGCCGGCTGGCTCGACACCTTCGTGCAGCGCGGTGGACAGCTGGTCATCCACGGCGCGTCCGTCGCCGACCTCGACTACTTCTCCCGCACGTACGACCTGGTGCTCGTCGCCGCCGGCAAGGGCGAGCTGGTGTCGATGTTCGGCCGGGACGCGGCGCGCTCCCCGTACGACGCGCCGCAGCGCGCGCTGGCCGTCTCGTACGTGCACGGGCTCGCACCGCGCCCCGAGCACCCCGAGACGGAAGCGGTGCGCTGCAACCTCGTCCCGGGCGTGGGCGAACTGTTCGTGATGCCGGCGCTGACGACGTCGGGGCGGGCGGACATCCTGTTCTGGGAGGGGCTCCCGGGCGGCCCGCTCGACGTGTTCCGCGGGGTCGACGGCCCGGCCGAACACCTGGCCCTCACGCTGGAACTGATGGAGAAGTTCACGCCCTGGGAGCACGCGCGGGCCAGGAACGTGGAGCTGACGGACGCGGGCGGCACGCTGGCCGGCCGGTACGCGCCGGTCGTCCGCAACCCGATCGGCCGGCTGCCGGGCGGCGGGCTGGTGCTGGGCGTCGCCGACGTGGTCGTCGCGAACGACCCGATCACCGGCCAGGGCTCGAACGCGGCGTCCAAGTGCGCGGCCTCCTACCTGTCGTCGATCCTGATGCACGGGGACAAGCCGTTCGACGAGGCGTGGATGAGGGCCACCTTCGACAAGTTCTGGTTCACGACGGGCAAGCCGGTGACCCAGTGGACGAACGCGATGCTGGGCGTCCCGCCGGAGCACGTGCTGAACCTGATCGGCGCGGCCGGGCGGCTCCAGCCGGTGGCGGACCGTTTCGCCAACGGCTTCGACAACCCGGCCGACTTCGACGCGTACTTCTACGACCCCGAGGACGCGCAGGACTACCTGGACGAGGTCGCGTCGTCGTCGGCCGGGTCCGGTGCCACCGCGGCGGAGTAGCCCGCGTCGCCGCCCTCCGGGCTCTCCGGCAGGGACGGCGGCGTGAACTCGGTCAGCGGGGCCGCGTCCGGGTCGGGCCGCACGGCACCGAGCAGCGGATTGGCGGCGATCGGCGACACCTTGACCTTCGCCCCCGGCCGCGGCGCCTGGATCACCTTCCCGTCGCCGACGTACAGGGCCACGTGGGTGGCGGTGGGGAAGTACACCACCAGATCGCCGGGCCGCAGCTCGTCCAGCGGCACCCTGGGGAGCCGCGCCCACTGCTCCTGGCTGGTCCGCGGGATGGACCGGCCGGCGTGCGCCCAGGCCTGTGAGGTCAGCCCGGAGCAGTCGAAGGACCCCGGCCCCTCGGCGCCCCAGACGTACGGTTTGCCGATCTGCTCCGTGGCGTAGGTCAGGGCGGCCCCGCCGGCCGCCGTCGGCGTACGGGGGGTGGCGGCGAGCCGGCCCGAACCGACCAGCGCCCGCTGCGCGGTGGCGGTGTCCGCGGCCTCGCGGGCCCCGAGGCGGGTGAGCTGTTCGGGCGTGAGCGAAGCCAGGACGGCCTCGACCTGCCTGAGCAACAGGTCGACCTGCTGTTTGTGCGCCCTGCGCTCCGCGGCCAGCGTCTGGCGGGCGTCGAGGGACTTGCGGGCGGCGGTGGCGAGGAGGTCGGCCCGGTGCACGTCCCGGGTGAGCCGGGTCAGCACCCCGGCCCGGCGGGCGCCCTCGCGGGCGGCGAGCCGGCGCTGGTCCACGGCGGCCCGGGCGTCGCCGGTGAGCAGCATGCGGGCGTAGGGGGAGAAGCCGACGCCGACGGCGTGCCGGTACTGCTCCCGGGCGAGCCGCCCGGCCGCCGCCTTCTCCGCGCCGAGGGCGGTACGGGCCTTCCCCAGCTCGGTGCCGACCCGGCGCTCCTCGTCCTGGCCGGCCTTGAGCGCGACCTCGGTGGCGTTGTAGGCCTCGGAGGCCTCTTCGGCCTGCCGGTACAGCCCCTGCAGCCGGGTGAGCAGGGCGCCCACGGACTGGCCGGGCCCGGGGCGGGCGCTGCCACCGGGGTCCGCTGCCGGGGTGGGGCCCGGGGCGGTGGTGGCGGTGGCGGCGGAGCTGGTGGCGGAGGGGGTGGCAGTGGGGGTGGCGTCGGCCGGGGCGGGGCTCCGGCGGGTGGCGGAGGGCGCGTCCGACGGGGCGTGGGGCAGGGGGCCGGCGGCGTGGGTGGTGGACAGCGGGCCGGCCGTGAGGAGCACGGCGGCGATGCAGGCGGCGCGGAGCAGGCGGCATGACAATGTGATCACCTCCAGGCGGCCGATGCTGCCACGCCCGGTATGACAAATCCCCGACC
>NZ_JBHYVA010000309.1:7995-9346 GCF_042750055.1 Streptomyces sp. NPDC059456 | reverse complement strand
AGGCCCCGGCCGACCGGCCGGGACCTCTTCCTCGTGTTCTTCGCGGCGGGCGCGCGGCAGACCTAGCCGAGCGGGTGCATCCAGCCGTGGGTGTCGGCGGTGTGGCCGGTCTGGAGGTCCAGCAGCGCCTTGCGGAGCTTCATGGTGACCTCGCCGGGCTCGCCGCTGCCCTGGGTCCAGTTGGCGCGCTCGGACTTGACCGAGCCGACCGGGGTGATGACGGCGGCGGTGCCGCAGGCGAACACCTCGGTCAGGGTGCCGTTCTCGTTGTCGCGCTTCCAGTCCTCGGTGGAGATGCGTCCCTCCTCGGCGGTGTAGCCGAGGTCGCGGGCGATGGTGAGGAGGGAGTCGCGGGTGATGCCCGGCAGGAGCGAGCCGGTCAGCTCCGGGGTGACGATGCGGTCGCCGTACACGAAGTACAGGTTCATGCCGCCCATCTCCTCGATCCAGCGGTGCTCGACGGCGTCGAGCCAGACCACCTGGTCGCAGCCGTGCGAGGCAGCCTCGGCCTGGGCCACGAGGGAGGCCGCGTAGTTGCCGCCGGTCTTGGCGGCACCCGTACCGCCCTTGACGGCGCGCACGTACTCCTCGGAGAGCCAGACGGAGACGGGCTTGACGCCGCCGGGGAAGTACGCGCCGGCGGGCGAGGCGATGACCATGAACAGGAACTCGTTGGCCGGGCGGACGCCCAGGCCGACCTCGGACGCGAACATGAACGGCCGCAGGTACAGGGAGGCCTCGCCGGAGGAGGGCACCCAGGCGCTGTCCTGCTTGATGAGCGCGTCACAGGCCTCGATGAAGAGGTCGGCCGGCAGCTCGGGCATCGCCATGCGGCGGGCGGAGGCCTGGAAGCGCTCGGCGTTGGCCTGCGGCCGGAACGTCGCGACGGTGCCGTCGGGCTGGCGGTAGGCCTTGAGGCCCTCGAAGATCGTCTGCGCGTAGTGCAGGGTCATGTTCGCCGGGTCGATCGACAGCGGCGCGTACGGGACCAGCTCGGCGTCGTGCCAGCCGCGGCCCTCGGTCCACTTGATCGTCACCATGTGGTCGGTGAAGTGGCGGCCGAAGCCGGGGCTGGCCAGGATCGCCTCGCGCTCCGCGTCGGACAGCGGGTTCGAGGAGGGCTTGAGCTCGATCGTGGGCGTCGTCATGAGTGCTTGTCCTTCACCGGTTTTGTAGGGCGGACCGCGCTCACGGCGTACCAGGACGTTGAGCTTCCCCGCATTCCGCGGTCTCGCGTTCGATTATCGCTCGCAAGATGCGTTCGGTGAAGCGGGGTGAGTGCGGCCCAGGGGAGATGGTGGCACCCGGGGCCGCACAGGAAAAGCCGCCGGGTGCGTTGGTCAAGCGACCC
>NZ_JBHYVA010000309.1:0-7985 GCF_042750055.1 Streptomyces sp. NPDC059456 | reverse complement strand
GGGGGGCGGGGGGCGGTGTGTTGGGGGCCCCCCGGGGGCCCCCAACCACCCCCCCGGGGGGGGGGTGGCCCCCCCCCCCCGGCGGCTTCCTGGGGTGGAGCTGCCGGGTCAGCCGGCTACTCGCTCGGCGAGGGCGTCGCCGATCTGGTCGGTGGTGCGGAACGTGCCGTCGCGCTCCGCGAGGTCGGCGGTGACCGCGTCCTCGACGCGGGCGGCCCGGTCCTCGTGGCCGAGGTGGCGCAGCAGGAGGGCCACGGACAGGATCGTCGCGGTCGGGTCCGCCTTGCCGGTGCCGGCGATGTCCGGGGCCGAGCCGTGGACGGGCTCGAACATGGACGGGAAGGCGCCGGTCGGGTTGATGTTCCCGGAGGCGGCGAGGCCGATTCCGCCGGTGACGGCGGCGGCCAGGTCGGTGAGGATGTCGCCGAAGAGGTTGTCCGTGACGATGACGTCGAAGCGCTCGGGCTGCGTGACGAAGAAGATCGTCGCGGCGTCGACGTGCAGGTAGTCGGTGGTGACCTCGGGGTATTCCCGGCCGACCGTGTCGAAGATGTTCTTCCACATGTGGCCCGCGTACACGAGGACGTTGTTCTTGTGGACCAGCGTCAGCTTCTTGCGGGGGCGGGAGTTGGCCCGCTCGTACGCGTCGCGCACCACGCGCTCCACGCCGTACGCGGTGTTGACGCTGACCTCGGTGGCCACCTCGGCGGGGGTGCCGGTGCGCAGGCTGCCGCCGTTGCCGGTGTACGGGCCCTCGGTGCCCTCGCGGACCACGACGAAGTCGATCTCCGGGCGGCCGGCGAGCGGGCTGGCCGTGTTGGGGAAGAGCTTCGACGGGCGCAGGTTGATGAAGTGGTCGAAGGCGAAGCGGAGCTTCAGCAGCAGGCCGCGTTCCAGCACGCCGGACGGGACCGACGGGTCGCCGATGGCGCCCAGCAGGATCGCGTCGTGGTGCTTGAGGGCTTCGAGTTCCTCGTCCGGGAGGGTCTCACCGGTGCGGTGCCAGCGCCGGGCGCCGAGGTCGTACTCCTTGGTCTCCAGCTTCACATCCTGGGGCAGGACCGCGGTAAGGACCTTGAGGCCCTGAGCCACGACTTCCTGGCCGATGCCATCACCGGGGATCACTGCGAGATTGATGCTGGTCGACATGTCGGAACCGTACTCTCCATCCCAGCCCTCAGACATATTGCGTCCACCATGTGGACGCAATATGTCCCCGGACCGGGCTTCGTCCTGTACCTCGCGGCGCGCTTCAGTGGCCGGTGGAGCCGCCGTTGTCACGGCGGTCGAGGGCACGCTGGAGGGCGGCGGCGGCGTTCTTGCGGTCGGCGTCGGCGGAGGAGGAGTGGCGGACGCGGCGGGGGGCGGTGGATGCGGTCATGGTGATCGACTCCTTGAGATCACGGCGTGGCGGGGCCACGGATGAGGGGTTCCTTCAAGGCGCCGGAAGAGGCGGGGAGCCATGCGCCGCAGGGGTTGCCTGCTCGGGGCGCGCGCTCTCGACCGCCATTCGCCTGATCGGCGAGACGTTCGGCTCCTACAAAGCTAGGGCAGCTCCGGTTGTATGTCTCCGCAATTAGTCGGGCTTCCTACTATCTGAGACGGCCAAGCCCTCGGAAGGCCCGGTTCCGGGTCTCCGATTCAGACCGTCTCGGAACGAAGTTCCCTGATCAGAGCCCTTACAGCGAGAGTGGACGCGGATTCCGGCGTGGTGACGTATCCCACGCGCCTCACGGGCCCCGAAGGGCCCAGACCGGTGATGTCCACGGCGTCCGTGGCCTCGCGGAGCGACAGTCCGGGCAGGATCGCCATGCCGAGC
This sequence comes from Streptomyces sp. NPDC059456, assembly GCF_042750055.1. Classification (NCBI taxonomy): domain Bacteria; kingdom Bacillati; phylum Actinomycetota; class Actinomycetes; order Kitasatosporales; family Streptomycetaceae; genus Streptomyces; species Streptomyces sp. NPDC059456. The sequence continues at coordinate 6,166 of NZ_JBHYVA010000309.1, read as the reverse complement.
CCGCGCCCGACCATGGTCAGCACCATCGCGTCGTCCTCCGCCTTGACGGTGGCGCCGGGGATCCAGTCCTGCGCCCGCCACCAGTCGCGGGTGTACGAGCCGCAGTTCTCGTCCCAGTCCAGCAGGGGCAGCGACCGCGGATCCGGGTGCCCCGCCGGGTGGACCAGGGCGTACTCCTCCTCCACGAGCTCCCCGGTCAGCAGTCCGGGGAGCGCCGGCCGCCCGGGGCCGAGCGTGGCGAGCGCCAGGTCCGCACGGCCGGCCGCCACCTCGCCCGCACCGCCCGCACCGAGCTCGCGCACCACCCGCACCTCGGGCCGGATCCCGGGGTGGCGTGCCCCGAGCCGTTCCAGCGCCGGGGGCAGCAGGTGCAGGGCCGCGCTGCGGAACGCCGAGATGCGCAGCACCCCCGTCGCGGCGCCCTCGTCGCCGGCGCCCCGGCCCGCGGCGCGCACCTCCGCGCCGAGGTGTTCGTACAGCCGCAGGATGCGCCGGGCGAGGGCGACGGCCCGCTCCCCCGCCGGGGTGGGCGTGGCGCCGCTGCGGCCGCGCACGAAGAGCACCGCACCGGTCTTGGTCTCGCTGCCGCGCACGGAGTGCGAGACCGCCGACTGGGTCAGGCCCAGCCGGACGGCCGCGGCGGAGAAGCCGCCGGTCTCGGCGACGGCGACCAGGACCCGGAGTTCGTGCGGAGCGAGCTCGGCCACGACGGCCCCCACCTCGTTCTATGAGCAGTGTTCATGGATGTGCGGCTTCCATGAACCCAACCCCCTGCCCACACCGGTGATTCCTTCCTAACGTCCTCGCCATGACCACGAACCACACCGCTCGCGCCGTCCACCAGATCGCCCGCCCCGCCGGCTTCCCCGCCGCGACCGACTTCGCGTACGTCGAGACCCCGGTCCCCTCCCCCGCCCCGGGCACCGCCCTGGTCGAGAACCTCCTGCTCTCGGTGGACCCGTACCACCGCGGGCTGATGGACGGCGGCGAGGGCGGCTTCGAGCTGAACACCCCGCTGGAGGGCCGCGCGGTGGGCCGGGTGACCGCCTCCCGCGACCCCGGACTGCGCGAGGGCGACCTGGTCTTCCACCGCGAGGGCTGGCGCACCCACGCCCTCGTCACCCTCGGCGCGAACGGCACCCGGAAGCTGCGCGGCCACGCCGGCGTCCCGCTGGAGGCGTACCTGGGCATCCTGGGCGGCACCGGCCTCACCGCCTACGCCGCGCTGACCCGGACGGCCGCGCTGCGCGAGGGCGAGGACGTCTTCGTGTCCGCCGCCGCGGGCGGGGTCGGCACCGCGACCGGCCACATCGCGCGGCTGCTGGGCGCCCGCCGGATCATCGGCAGCGCGGGCTCGGCGGCGAAGGTCCGCCACCTCACCGGCGTGCTCGGCTTCGACGCCGCGTTCGACTACCACGACGGGCCGGTCGGCGAGCAGCTCGCCCAGGCCGCGCCCGACGGCATCGACGTGTACGTGGACAACGTGGGCGGGGACCATCTGGCGGGCGCCATCGACGTGCTGCGCGAGTACGGGCGGATCGCCTGGGTCGGCGCGATTTCGATGTACAACGGGGACCGTTCCCCGGCCGCGCCCCGCAACCTCTTCGAGGTCGTACACAAGTCGCTCCGCCTGGAAGGGGTATTGGTTCGCAATCACACCAATCTGCAGGACGAACTGGAAGACTTCCTGGTCCCCCATCTGCGCAGCGGCCGCATCGGCACGGACACCACCGTTGTACAGGGGATCGACCGCACGGTGGACGCCTTCCTCGGAATGCTCCGGGGGGACAATCTGGGCAAGATGCTGGTCCGTCTCGGGGACTGATTCGAGCCACCCGGATGTTCACCGTTTTCTTACCGCACGGACGTAGACCTTTGGGCCGGCGCCCGCCACCCTTTCGCTCGATGTGCCAGCGGGGCACGCGAGTTGGAGGCGAGTGGCCAGTGACACCGATCAGCCGCAGGGGTTTCGTGGGAATCGGCGCCGGGCTGGTGGCCGGTGCCGCCCTGCCCGCGATCACGCCGACGTCGGCGGCCGCGGCCGCAGCGAGCGGCACGATCACCGACGTGAAGCACGTCGTGATCCTGATGCAGGAGAACCGCAGCTTCGACCACTACTTCGGCAAGCTGAAGGGGGTGCGCGGCTTCGGTGACCACGCCGCGGGCAACATCCCGGGCGGCTGGGGCACGTTCAACCAGCCCAACTGGGGCGGCCGCCAGTACCCGTGGAAGCTGTCCGCCACGCCGCCGGCCGGCGGCGTGGACGGCGCGACCCTCGCCCAGTGCAGCGGCGACCTCCCGCACAGCTGGACCTCGCAGCACGCCGCCTGGAACAAGGGCCGGATGGACAACTGGGTCCTCGGCGTCGGCAACACCCGCACCCTCGGCCATCTGGACCGCGGCGACATACCGTTCCACTACGGGCTCGCCGACCACTACACGATCTGCGACGCGTACTTCTGCTCCACGCTGAGCGCGACCGGCCCGAACCGCACCTTCCTGTGGAGCGGCAAGGTCGACGCGGGCAGCAAGGACGGCGGCGACGAGTCGGGGCTGACGTGGGAGACGTACGCGGAGGCCCTCCAGCGCGCCGGCATGAGCTGGAAGGTCTACCAGAACGCCCAGGACAACTACGGCGACAACGGTCTGGCCTACTTCAAGAAGTTCACGGACGCGGCGCCGGGCAACCCCCTGTGGGACCGCGGCATGGGCTCCGTCCCGAAGGTGACCGGTTCCACTCCCGACGACATCGCGGCCGCCATCCGCGCCGATGTCGTCGCCGGCACGCTGCCCCAGGTCTCCTGGGTCGTCGCGAACGAGGCCTTCTCCGAGCACCCGTACGCCCCGCCCGGCGACGGCGCGCACTTCGTGGACCTGGTCTACCGGGCGCTGGCCGCGAACCCCGAGGTCTTCGACTCCACCGTCCTGTTCCTGAACTACGACGAGAACGACGGCTTCTTCGACCACGTCCCGCCGCCCATCGCCCCGCCCGGCACCCCTGACGAGTACATCGACGGCGTCCCGATCGGTCTCGGCTTCCGCGTCCCGATGCTCGTCATGTCCCCCTGGACGCGCGGCGGCTGGGTGAGCTCGGAGGTCTTCGACCACACCTCGGTGCTGCGCTTCATGGAGACCTGGACGGCGGCCCTGGGCACCCCCGCGACCTGCCCGAACATCAGCGCGTGGCGCCGCAAGGTGGTCGGCGACCTCACCGGCGTCTTCGACTTCGCGCACCCGGTGTACGGGGTTCCGGCCGGACTGCCCCCGACCTCGAAGGTCATCGGCCAGTCGACCTGCGGCCCGCTCCCCAACCCGGCACCGCAGGACAACGCGCTTCCGGCGCAGGAGGCCGGCACCCGCCCGGCGCGCGCCCTTCCGTACCAGGTGAACGGCAACCTGGACCGGTTCGAGTTCGGCGCGGCCGGCAAGATCCTGGCCTGGTTCTCGATGTCCAACCAGGGGGCGCAGGCGAAGCAGGCGGCGCACTTCTCGATCCACCCGCACCAGTACCGGGACACCGCCGCCTGGGAGTACACGGTCGACCCGGGCGCGACGTCGACCGACTGGTTCAGCATCGGGCTCGGCAGCGGCTCCGGGAAGTACGACATCTCGATGTACGGGCCGAACCGCTTCCTGCGCCGGTTCATCGGCGACGCGTCGAAGGCGGGCAAGGCCATCGAGGTGGCGTCCCGCTTCGCGGTGGAGCCGGGCACGGGCAAGACGGCGATCTGGTTCAAGATGACGAACACCTCGGCGGCGCCGGTCACCTTCACGATCCGTGCGAACGCCTACCGCTCGGACGGCCCGTGGACGTACACCGTGCCGGCGAACTCCTCGCGCGAGGACTTCTTCAACTCGGTCGCCTACAACAACGGCTGGTACGACTTCACGATCCTCGCGGACAGCGACGGCACCTGGTCGCGCCGCTACACGGGCCACATCGAAACGGGCGCACCGAGCATCAGCGGCTCGTAGCGCCCGCCGGAGCGCACCGGACGGCCCCGGAGCACCTAGAGCACGTCGCCGTTGCGCCAGTCGAACCACAGGCCCTCGGCGGGGTGCGGCAGGGCCCCGCCGTCGGGCACCCACAGGTACGTCGAGCCCTCCTCTTCGGGGAGGGCCCGCGGGCCGGGGGGCGCGAGGGTGCCGATCCGTCCGCCCCACACGGTCCAGCCGCGGGCGTCGTACAGCGCGGCCCCCGCGTCGGAGGCGGAGAGGGCGCCGAGGTCGTAGGCGCGTGCGATGACGTCCTCCAGCGCGGCCATGACCCGGGCGCCGAGCCCCTGCCGGCGCCGGTCCGCCCGCACGGCCACGGCCTCGACGTACCCGGTCCGCAGGGCCCGCCCGTGGTGCACCACGCGGCGCTGCACCACGCTCCCGTGCGCGACGAGCTCCCCGTCCCGGTGGACGAGGGCGTGCATCCCGCCGAGGGCGTGTTCGAAGTCCGCGTCGCAGAAGTCGCCCTCGAAGGCCCGGTCGAGCAGTGCACGGATCCCGGCGAGGGCGTCCGGGCCGAGCCGGGAGGTGTGCAGGAGGCGGGTGTGCGCGTCGCTCATGCCCCCAGTCTGGCGCGCAACCGCACCGGTTCGTCCGCCGCCCGGGGGCTACGGGGCCTGGTGGATGCGGGTCAGCAGGGCCGTCAGCTGTTCGCGTTCGGCGGGGGTCAGCGGGGAGAGGAACTGCGCGTTCGCCGCTTCGGCCAGGGCCGCGCAGCGGGTGAGGGCGGCCGCGCCCGCCGCGGTGAGGGTGACCGCGTTCTTGCGGCGGTCCGCCGGGTTCGGGGCGCGCAGGACGAGGCCGGCGCCTTCCAGCCCGTTGAGGAGCCCGACCAGGTCCTTGGGGTCGATGCCGAGCAGCCGGCCGAGGTCGGCCTGGGCCACCGGGCCGTGTTCGGCGGTCGCCGCCAGTACCGCGTGGTGGGCGAGCTTCAGCCCCTCCGCGGCGAGCGCCTCGGCGACCAGGCCGCGGCCGCGGGCCGCGACGCGGCCGACGAGCCAGCTCGGCAGGGACTGGATGTGCGCGAGGGCCGACGTCATGGGCCCAGCCTAGCAATTCGTTGGCACTCCCCACGATTTTGTATATCGTTGGGGCACCCAATGAATCTGACCCGGTCGGGAGGCCCTGTGCTGCGCATCCGTTACGAGATCCCCGGCGGGCCCGAGGTGCTGTTCGCCGAGGAGGTCCCGGTCCCCGTGCCGGGCCCCGGGGAGCTGCTCGTACGGGCCGAGGCCGTCGGGGTGACGCTGCCCGTCGTCCGCAGGCTGCGGGAGGCGGCCGAGCCGGTCGCGCTGGGCGGGGAGGTCGCCGGCACCGTGGCCGCTCTCGGCGAGGGGGTGACGGGCTTCGCCGTCGGGGAGCGCGTCACCGGGCTGTGCTTCGGCCACGGCTACGCCGAGTACGCCGTCCTGAACACCGCGATGGCCTCCCGGGTGCCCGCCGGAGCCACCTCGGTGGACGCGGTCGCGCTCGTGCGCAGCGGGCTCGTCGCCCGGGGCGCCTGGGAGGCCGGGCGGATCCGGCCCGGGGAGTCGGTCCTGGTGACGGCCGCCGCGAGCGGGGTCGGGAGCCTGGCGCTCCAGCTGGCCCGGGCGGGGACCGCCGGGCGGGTGGTGGCCGCCGTGTCCCGCCCGGAGAAGGCGGAGTTCGTGCGCGGCCTCGGCGCCGACGAGGTGGTGCTGTACGAGGACCCCGCCTCCTGGGGCGCCCCGTACGACGTCGTCCTCGACGGGGTCGGCGGCGAGTTGCTCGGCCCCGCCGTCCGGGCCCTGGCCACGGAGGGACGGCTGGTGGCGTACGGCTCCGGCGGCGGCACGGTCGAGGCGTACGAACTGCTGGTCCGCGGCGCCTCGGTGACCGGTTTCCAGATCCGGGCGGTCGCGCAGGGCCGGCCCGCGACGTACGAGGGCTGGCGGCGGGCGCTGTGGGAGGCGTACGCGGACGGATCGTTGCGTCCGGCGGTGCACGAGGAGATCCCGCTCGCGCAGGCGGCCCGCGCGCACCGGGTCGTCGAGGAGCGGCGCAACCTCGGCAAGGTGGTCCTGGTCCCCTGAGGCGGGGGGCCTAATGGAACCGCCCCCCGGACGGGCGTGGGGGGTCCCGGACCGGGGCGGGGGGCCGCGGGGCGGGGGCACCCGGGGCCGGTGTCGGATAACCCACAACCCGCCCC
>NZ_JBHYVA010000308.1:0-9351 GCF_042750055.1 Streptomyces sp. NPDC059456 | reverse complement strand
CCCAGGCGGCCCCCCCCCCTCCGGCCCCCGGCGTACCGCCCCCCCGCCCCCCCCCCCCGGGGGGGGTGCGGGCCCTTGCGCGTACCGTCGGCGCGGCGGCTAGGAGATGTGCTCGTTCTCCAGGTCGCGCTGGTAGCGCTGCTTCAGCTCCGGCATCAGCCGGCTGATCGTCCGGAAGGCGAGCGGGTGCGTTATCCCGTGCCGGTCCGAGAGGTATATGTCGATCTGCTCGGGGCTCGGCACCTTGCCGTTCTCCTCGATGTACGCCCGGAACACCTCGTACGCGGCCTCCGCGAACTTCGCCTCGTCCACGGACCCGTCCACGGAGCCGTCCGGGAACCCGTCCGGGAACCCGTCCGCGGATCCGGCACCGGCGTCCGCACGGGCCGCCGGGATCGGGAGTTCCTGCTGTCCCGGCAGCTGCTCCTGCGGCTCCTCCGGGCCGGTCGGGGGCATCACCGGGGTCGGCTCCAGGCCTTCGACGTACTGGGGGTTGTAGCCGCCCTCGTACGCGGCCTGCGGCGCCAGCGGAGCGGCGAACCAGGCGCTGTCGTGGGCCGCGGGCATGGCCGTCGGGTCCACCGCGAACGGCGGCGGGGCGTGGTGACCGGGCACGGGCCCGGCCGCGACGCCGGCGGCCTGAGCCGCGGCCTGCGCCGCCGCGAACTGCGCCTCGGACGGACCCTGCGGACCCTGCACGGCGGCCGGCGCCTGCGGTACGGCCGCACCCGCCGGGCCCCCCGCACCGCCCGGCACGCCCGCCCGGCCCGCGGCACCCGCAGGCCCCGCGGAACCGGCCTCCAGGGCCGGGGCCGACGACGCCGGAACGGCCGCCGCAGCGGCCGCGGCCGCCGGAGGCAGCAGCACCGGGTCGATGCCCGCCGCCGCCAGCCCCTCCGGAGCGGTCTGGGAGAGGGGAACGCCGATCCGGGCCAGCCGCAGCGGCATCAGCGCCTCCACCGGCGCCTTGCGCCGCCACGCCCGCCCGTACCGGGCCTGCAGCCGCGCCTGGTAGATCAGCCGGTCCTGCTCCATGCCGACGGCCTGCTCGTACGACCGCAGCTCCCACAGCTTCATCCGGCGCCACAGCTTGAACGTCGGCAGGGGCGAGAGCAGCCAGCGGGTGATCCGCACACCCTCCATGTGCCGGTCCGCGGTGATGTCCGCGATCCGGCCCACCGCGTGCCGGGCCGCCTCCACCGTGACCACGAACAGGATCGGGATCACCGCGTGCATGCCCACGCCCAGCGGGTCCGGCCAGGCCGCCGCACCGTTGAACGCGATCGTCGCCGCGGTCAGCAGCCACGCCGTCTGCCGCAGCAGCGGGAACGGGATGCGGATCCAGGTCAGGAGGAGGTCCAGGGCGAGCAGCACGCAGATGCCCATGTCGATGCCTATCGGGAACACCAGCGAGAAGTTCCCGAACCCCTTCTGCAGGGCGAGCGCGCGCACCGCGGCGTACGAACCGGCGAAACCGATCCCCGCGATCACCACGGCTCCTGCGACCACGACGCCGATGAGTATCCGGTGCGTACGAGTCAGCTGCATCGCGGCCACCCGCGATCCCCTCCCCTTGTCGAGCTACGGCAGGCACAGCGTACGGGTGACCGCGCAGGTGACTGAATGTCAGCCTCCCCTTAGGCCGCCCGGATCCGCCGGGACCTACTGCGCGGAGGGAGAAGCCTGCTGCTCAGGCTGCTTCTGCTGCTGGTTGGCGGTGCCGACCGAGCCGACCGCTTCCTTCGCCGCGGCGATCGCGTCCTGGAGCAGCTTGGCCTGATCCGGAGCACCGGCGCCCTCGTACGCCGCACCGTTGTAGTCGAGCGTGACCACCACGTTCTGCGTGCGCGCCACGATCGTCGTGTTGAAGAAGTCCACGTCCTTCTTCACGCCGTACACGACCGACGTCGCCTGGTCGCCGATGCCGCCGGCCTGCTCGACCTTCACGTCGTGCGCGCCCTCGGACGCCTTCGCCGCCTCGACCTGCTTGGTGTACTGGTCCTCGGCGCGCTTGTTCGCGCCACCGAGCGAGGCGTGCGACTCGTAGCGGACCATGGAGATCGACAGCCAGCGGTACTGCGAACCCTTCAGGCCGTCCTCGTCCAGGCCGTTCCAGGAGCAGCTGGCACGGGTGGTCAGGTCGTTCGACTTGGTCGCGGTGCCGTTCTTGTCCTTCGCCTCCGGGACGAGGGTGTCGACGGTCCCGGACTGGATCGACTTGCACGGGTCGGGCAGCGTGGCGAACGCCGGCTTCTCCAGCGCGGCCGACGCCTTGCCGCTCGGCTTGGCGGACGACGCGGACGCGCCGGGCTTCTTGTCGCCGCCCGAACCGGAGTCCTTGCCCGAATCGGACGAGCAGCCGGCGACGGTGAGGATCACCGGGACGGCTGCGCAGGCGAGAACGCGAGTGAGGCGCGAGGCTGATCGGTGCATGGTTCCTTCAGTACGTTGTGGGCGCGTTCTGTGGACGCGGTGCGGGCGCGGGACCCGAACAAAGGTAGCCCGACCCGGCGCGCGCCTGGTGTGCGCGCCGTCACGCCGAGCCCCCCGCGCCCCCTGTCACTCGTTGAACCGCTCGACGAGCGCCTGCGCCAACTGCCGTGCCTTGTCCTGGGTTTCGGGACTGGGAGGAACCGTACCGGGCAGTGACGGCTGCACGCTGTACTCGACGGTGACGATCACATTCGAGGTGCGGAACACAATCCGCACGGTCCGCGCCTGCGCCGCACCGGCACCGGCCGCGCTCAGCTTGTCCTCGATGTAGGCCTCGGTACCGAGCCCTTCGAGGACGCGGGACCCGAGCTCGGGCGGCGGGGCGGACGCGCTGCTGCCGCCCGGGGACGGCGACTGCCCGGCCGGCGGCACAGGAGCCGTGGCCGCGGGCGTCGCGGCTCCGGCCGCGGGGGCGCCGGGCGTGGGACTCGCAGCGGGGGCACCGGGGCTGGTCGCCGGGTTCGGCGTGGGGCCGGGGAAGGGCAGGTGCGCGTCCGTCAGCCGGCGCACGTACACCTGCCGCGCCTTGTCGTCGTCGCTCATGACGGTCCGGTCGTACGAGACCACGCGCTCGAAGCCGACCGACAGCAGCCGGGTCTCCTCGGGCGCCTGCGCGGTCCAGCGGCAGCCGACGTGCCGGTCGCCGTCGTACGAGGTGTCCGCGGTGCCGGCGTACAACTGGGCGCGCTGCTCGTCGGTGAGGCTGTCCCCGGCCGGGAGCATGGCCCGCAGGCGCTTGACGTCGGCGGCCTTGCAGGGCGAGGGCAGGCTGCGGTACTTGCCGGCGGGTGCGGGTGCGGGACTGCTGTCGCCCGCCTTGGAGTCGCTGTCGGAGCCGACACCGTTCCCGCTCGTGCACCCGGTCAGGCCGGTCACACCGGCCACGAGTGCGGTGAGCATCGCGATGCCCGGCAGGACACCTCGCCGTACCGCCTTGCGCTGCACGTCCACTGGCCCCCTTCGACCGGCCGGCGGCCCGGCGGTCAGGAAAATGCGTTGCCGCGCTTTGGACGCGGATGAACACAATGTCTATCGCACACGCTGGTGCTGGCGCCGGTCTCCTGTCTGTTTTGGGGCTAAGAGCGAGGCTTTTTGCGTATTACGAACTTTCTGCGGTTTTCGGGGGATTGAAACGTCATGTCGTACGTAGAGGTACCGGGAGCGAAGGTCCCGATCCGGATGTGGACCGACCCGGCGTCGGTCGAGGCCGGCGCGATGCAGCAGTTGCACAACGTCGCCACCCTTCCGTGGATCAAGGGCCTGGCGGTCATGCCGGACGTCCACTACGGCAAGGGCGCCACGGTCGGCTCGGTGATCGCGATGAAGGACGCGGTGTGCCCGGCGGCCGTGGGCGTGGACATCGGCTGCGGCATGTCGGCGGTCAAGACGTCCCTGACGGCGAACGACCTCCCGGGAGACCTGTCGGGCCTCCGCTCCAAGATCGAGCGCGCCATCCCGGTCGGCGCGGGCATGCACCGCGACCCGGTGGACCCGGACCGGCTGTACGGGTTCCCGGTGGAGGGGTACGGGAATTTCTGGGAGCGGTTCGACTACGTCGCGGACGCGGTGAAGTTCCGCAGGGACCGCGCCATGCGGCAAATGGGAAGCCTTGGCCAGGGCAATCACTTCTGTGAAGTTTGTGTAGATACCTCCGGTTCGGTGTGGCTCATGCTGCACTCCGGCTCCCGGAACATCGGCAACGAGCTGGCGGACTTCCACATCAACGTGGCCCGGGGCCTGGACCACAACCAGGGACTGGTGGACCGGGACCTGGCGGTGTTCCTTGCGGCCACCCCGGAGATGCAGGCCTACCGGAACGACCTCTTCTGGGCGCAGGAGTACGCCAAGTACAACCGGGCCGTGATGATGAGCCTGTTCAAGGAGGTCCTGCGCAAGGAGTTCCGGAAGGCGAAGGTGTCCTTCGACCGCGAGATCAGCTGCCACCACAACTACGTGGCGGAGGAGCGGTACGAGGGCATGGACCTGCTGGTCACCCGCAAGGGCGCGATCCGCGCCGGCAGTGGTGACTACGGGATCATCCCGGGCTCCATGGGGACGGGCTCTTACATCGTGAAGGGGCTGGGGAACGAGAAGTCGTTCAACTCGGCGTCGCACGGAGCGGGCCGGAAGATGAGCCGGACGGCCGCGAAGAAGCGGTTCTCGGCGCGGGACCTGGCCGAGCAGACCAAGGGCGTCGAGTGCCGCAAGGACTCGGGCGTGGTCGACGAGATCCCGGGCGCGTACAAGTCGATCGAGCAGGTCATCGACCAGCAGACGGACCTCGTCGAGGTCGTGGCCAAGCTCAGGCAGGTCATCTGCATCAAGGGCTGAGCCCTGGGCGCAGTTGTCGGGGGGACGGAGGGGCCCGGACCGTTCACGGTCGGGGCCCCACCGTGTGCGCGGGGAGCCGCCGGGCTGAAGCCGGCGGCCCTCGTGCCGCATCTCAGGAGTGCCGGGCTCGTGCCCTGGGCACCGCCCCTGGCGCGCGTCAGAGGTCGCGGTGGACCTTCGTGTTCGAGGCCTGGGCGCGGGGGCGGACCACCAGGAGGTCGATGTTGACGTGGCTGGGGCGGGTCACGGCCCAGGTGATGGTGTCGGCCACGTCGTCGGCGCTGAGGGGGGCCGCCACGCCCGCGTAGACCTTCTCGGCCTTCTCCGCGTCGCCGCGGAAGCGGGTCTTGGCGAACTCCTCGGTCTTGACCATGCCGGGGGCGATCTCGATGACGCGGACCGGCAGGCCGACGATCTCCAGGCGGAGGGTCTCGGCCAGGACACGGGCGCCGTTCTTGGCGGCGACGTAGCCGGCGCCGCCTTCGTACGTGGCGTGGCCCGCGGTGGAGGACAGGACCACGACCGTGCCGTCGCCGGAGGCGATGAGGGCGGGGAGCAGGGCCTGGGTGAGGTTGAGGGTGCCGATGACGTTGACCTCGTACATCGTGCGCCAGTCGGCGGGGTCGCCGGTGGCGACGGGTTCGGCTCCGAGGGCGCCGCCGGCGTTGTTGACCAGGACGTCGCAGCGGTCGAGGGAGGCGGCGAAGGCGTCGACGGCCGGGCGGTCGGTGACGTCGAGGGCGTGCGCCGCGGCGGAGTGGCCGGCTGCCGTCAGTTCGGCGGCGAGGGCCTCGATGCGGTCCTTGCGGCGGGCGGTGAGGACGACGTGGTAGCCGGCTTCGGCGAGCTGCCGGGCGGTGGCCGCGCCGATGCCGCTGCTCGCGCCGGTGACTACGGCGGTTCGGGTGGCCGTGCTCATGTGCGGGGCTCCTCGGGCGTTCGGTCGTTCGTACGGGCGAATACCCGCCAGCATAGGCGGGGGTCAGCGGCCGCGCGGGGCGTACATGATCACGGCCATGCCGGCGAGGCAGACGAGGGCTCCGGCGATGTCCCAGCGGTCGGGGCGGTACCCGTCGGCCACCATGCCCCAGAGGAGGGAGCCGGCGACGAAGACGCCGCCGTACGCGGCGAGCACGCGGGCGAAGTCGCCCTGGGGCTGGAGGGTGGCGACGAAGCCGTAGAGACCGAGGGCGATGACCCCGGCGCCGATCCAGGCCCAGCCCTTGTGCTCGCGCACGCCTTGCCAGACGAGCCAGGCGCCGCCGATCTCGAGGACGGCGGCGAGCGCGAACAGGGCGGCGGAGCGGGCGATCGGCATGGCTCGAAGCGTACGCAGGCGGGCCGGGGCCGCCGCCCGCCGGCTGGGCCGCCGGATGGGGGAGGGCTCGCCCTCGTTCGTGTGATGGTCCGACCGGGGAGGGGCGCTGCTGGCTAGCCTCCGCGCGTGGAGGTGGTGGCGGTGCGCCGTTGTGCCGTACGGAGTGTGGTGGTGGCGGGCTTGCTGGTGCTCGGGGTGACCGGTGCGTCCGGGGTTTCCGGGGCGGCCGGGGTTCCGGCGGTCTTCGGGAGCGCGCGCAGCGGTCCCGAGGCGGACGTGGCGTACCACGGGCGGGTGTCCCTGGAGCGGGGGCTGCTGCGGGTGTGGGTGGTGCCACAGAACGAGGGGCCGGCCGCGCTGCCGAACGCGACCCTGCGCGTGCGGCTGTCGGCGGATCTCGCGGACCGGCAGGAGCTGGCCGCGGGCTGTGTTCGGGCCGGGCTGCGCGAGGTGATGTGCGAGACGGGTGCGCTGCCGCTGCACGGGCGGGGCCGGCACGTCGGGCTGTTGCTGGCGCTGAAGGAGCCGGTGCCGGAGGTGATGGTCCGGATCGACACGTGGTGGAACGGCGGCGCGTCGGACCGGGACCTGTCCAACAACCAGCACGCGGTGCTGGCGCTGGACACGGGCGACGCGTACGCGTTCTGACCCCGGGCCCCCGGGCGTGTCCGGCTCGCGGCACGCCCGGCTCGGGGCAGGCCCGGCTCGGGGCAGGTCCGGCCGGCTCGGGGCGCGGCCGTCCTACGGGGTGGCCACGCCGCCGAATTCCTCCACGGCCTCGCTGACGATCCGCTCCAGGCGGGCGTGGTGGGCGCCGCGCCAGTAGACGCGTTCGCAGGCCGTGCACTGGGCGAAGACGTCGTACGAGCGCTGCGTGCCGCCTTCGAGGCGGTCGCCGACGCTGTCCTTGTCGGCTTCGTGCAGTGGCCCGTTGCAGGCCGTGCAGCGGGTCCACGGGGTGAGGGCGGGAGCGAACCGGCCCAGGACGTCGCGCAGTTGCTCGTCGGGGTTGTCGCTGTAGACGTAGGCGCCGGCGAAGAGTTCGCGGCGGCGCAGCAGTCCGCGGTCGCGGGAGAGCAGGACGCGCTGTTCGGCGGCGGAGCGGGCGGCGAGGGCGGGGTCGCCGATGTCCTCGTTCTCGTACGCGGTGTCGACGCCGAGCAGGCGCAGGCGGCGGGCGAGGGTGCCGAGGTGGACGTCGAGGAGGAAGCGCAGCGGGGCGCCCTCGATCTGCTGGGGGCGTTCGACGCCGAGGACTTCCACGTCCTGTCCGGCGCGGGGCACGTACGAGACGGGTACTTCGCGGCCGTCGACGAGGAGCCGGCCGACCTCGGTGAGCGGGACGCCGGCCGATTCGACGACGTGGCCGAGGCTGGAGGAGCCGTCGGTGGCGGTCGGTACGCGTTCGGCCCGCCGGCTGGGCGGGGCGAACAGGCGTAGTTCGGGGGCGAGGGTGAGCTGAATGCCGGGTCCGTTCACGCTGTCAGCATGCCATTGGGGGGCGGGGTGGCGCGGCCGGATTACGAGGTCGCGACGGTGTCGTCGTAGGTGGTGCGGTGGGCGTTGACCTCGTCGAAGTGGTTCTCGGCCCACTGCTTCACGGAGGTGAGGAGGCAGGCGAGGCTGCTGCCGAGGCCGGTGAGGCGGTAGTCGACGCGGACGGGGACGGTGGGGGTGACGCTGCGGGTGACGAGGCCGTCGCGTTCGAGGGAGCGCAGGGTCTGGGTGAGCATCTTCTGGCTGACGCCGGGGATCTTGCGGCCGAGGTCGCTGTAGCGCATGGAGGAGTCCTCGGCCTGGGCGAGGGCGGCGACGATGAGGCCGACCCATTTGTCGCTGATGCGGGCCAGGAGCTGGCTGGTGGGGCACTCCTTGAGGAAGGCGTCGTAGGCGTAGCGGGCCTCTTCGCGGCGGTCGGCGGCGGTTCGGGTGGCCATGGGTGCCCCACTTCCGGGTCGGGTACGCACCCTGAAGTGCGTACTTACGAAAGGAGAGTACCTCTCCCTAGGTTAGTGCTCAGCAGGAACGAGCGAACGAAACCGAAACCCAGACCGAACCGGAAACGGGGAGACAACATGAACGAGAACGTGCAGACCGTGAAGACCATGCAGGCGGCCGTCGTGACCGGCTTCGGCGGGCCGGAGCAGGTGGAGATCGTGCGGGTGCCGGTCCCGCAGCCGGAGGCCGGCCAGGTCCGGATCCGGGTCGCGGCGGCCGGGGTGAACCCGGTGGACGGTGCGGTCCGCGTGGGCGTCTTCGGCGGCGCCGGGCAGACGCTGGGGCTCGGCTGGGACGTGGCCGGCGAGATCGACGCGGTCGGCGCGGGCGTCACCGGCTGGGCGGCGGGGCAGCGGGTGGTCGGGCTGCACTACGGGCCGGTCAAGCCGCTGGGCACGCACGCCGAGTACGCGGTGCTCGACGCCTCGGCGGTGGCGGCCGCTCCGAGCACGGTGGACGCGGTCGCCGCGGCCGGGCTCCCGCTGAGCGGGCTGACCGCGGGCCGCGCGGTGGGGCTGCTGGGGCTGGCCCCCGGTTCCTCGGTGCTGATCACCGGGGCGGCGGGTGTGGTCGGCGGGTTCGCGGTGCAGCTGGCGGTGCGGGCGGGGCTGGTGGTGACGGCCCTGGCGGGCGAGGCGGACGAGGAGTTCGTACGGTCGCTGGGCGCGACGGGCTTCGTCCCGCGGGGCTCGGCTCCGGCGGAGCCGGTGGACGGGGTCCTGGACGCGGCGGTCCTCGGCGAGCCGGCGCTGGGCTTCGTCCGTGACGGCGGGGTCTACGTGGGCCTGCGCCCGCACGCCGGCCCGGCCCCGGAGCGCGGGATCCGGGTGGTGGAGCAGGAGGTCGCGGCGGACGGCGCGCACCTGGCGGAGCTGGTGGGCCTGGTGGACGCGGGCGCCCTGACCCTCCGGGTGGCGCAGACGGTCGCCCTGGCCGACGCGGCGAAGGCCCACGCCCTGCTGGCGGAGCCGGGCACCCGTGGCCGCCTGGTCCTGACGACCTCCTGACCGGGGGTACGCGCACGGACAGGGCCGCCGGCCGCGCACGCGGCGGCCCGTGCCGTGGCCGGCCGGCACGCGCCGGCGGGCCGGTGAGCAGGGGGACCTCCTCGGCTGGCCGGGGGGTGGGCGCGGTGGAAGACTCGGTGGGGAGTGGCGAGGAGCGACCCATGCGAGCTTCGACTGTCCCGACTCCGGCCCCGGTGCGCCTCG
>NZ_JBHYVA010000307.1:0-9356 GCF_042750055.1 Streptomyces sp. NPDC059456 | reverse complement strand
GTGTTCACCGCCCCCGGCCCCCGGGCGCGGGCCCGGCGCCCGGGGGGGGGGCGCGGGGGCCGGCAGCTGCTGCGGGCCGCCCGGGCCACGTGGCCCTCCGCCGAACTCGACGCGCTCGCCGCGGCCTTCCCGCGCGGGGCGCACCAGCCGGTGGTGCTCGGGCTCACCGCCCGGGCGGCCGGACTCGGGCCGTCGGAAGCCGCGCACGTGGCGGCGTACGAGAGCGTCAGCGGGCCGGCGACCGCGACGGTGCGGCTGCTCGGCCTCGACCCCTTCGAGGCGAGCGGGGTCCTGGCCCGCCTCGCCCCCCGGCTCGACGCGGTCTCCGGACGGGCCGCCCGGGCCGCGGAACTCGCCCTGCGGGAGGGCCCCGACGCGCTGCCCGCGGCGTCCTCGCCGCTCCTGGAGATCGCCGCGGAAGCCCATGCGGCCTGGCCGGTCCGGCTGTTCGCCTCCTGACCGCCCGCGGGCTCCCCGCCTGCGACCCCCTCCGACCACCTCCACGACCTCCTGGAGATCCCCATGCACCTCGACCACGGCGTGACCTACCCCCAGCGCCACACCCACAGTGCCGAGCCGGTACGGGCGGACGGCTCGCGCCGCGCCCTGCGCATCGGGCTCGGCGGACCCGTCGGCTCCGGCAAGACGGCCACCGTCGCCGCGCTCTGCCGCGCCCTGCGCTCCGAGCTGTCGATGGCCGTCGTCACCAACGACATCTACACGCGGGAGGACGCCGAGTTCCTGCTCCGCGAGGCCGTCCTGCCGCCCGAGCGGATCAGCGCGGTGGAGACCGGGGCCTGCCCGCACACCGCCATCCGGGACGACATCTCCGCCAACCTGGAGGCGGTGGAGGAGCTGGAGGAAACGGTCGGGCCGCTCGACCTGATCCTCGTCGAGTCCGGCGGCGACAACCTGACCGCCACCTTCTCCCGCGGCCTCGTCGACGCCCAGATCTTCGTCATCGACGTGGCCGGCGGCGACGACATCCCGCGCAAGGGCGGCCCCGGCGTGACCACCGCCGACCTGCTCGTCGTCAACAAGACGGACCTCGCCCCGTACGTGGGCTCCGACCTGGACCGGATGGCCCGCGACGCCGCCGAGCAGCGCGGTGAACTCCCGGTCGCCTTCCAGTCGCTGCGCGGTGAGCCGGGCGTGGCCCCGGTCGCCGCGTGGGTGCGCGAGCGGATCGCCGTCTGGGCCGCCCGGTGAGCACCGTCGCGCCCCCGGCCACCCCGCCCCGCCCGCTTCCGAGCCCGATGGGCGTTCGGGCCACCGCCCGGATCTCCGCGGTCGCCGACGGCCGTGGCGGTACCGCCCTGCCGCTGCTCTCCGGTGACGGGCCGCTCGCGCTGCGCCGCACCCGGGGGGCGGGGGCCGAAGCGGGCGTGATGCTGGTCGGCGCGATGACCGCCCCGCTCGGCGGGGACCACCTCGCGGTGGAGGCCGCCGCCGGTCCCGGGGCCCGCCTCGCCCTGGCCTCGGCCGCCGCCACCCTGGCGCTGCCCGGCCGCGGTGGTGAGCCCGCGCGGTACGACGTACGGCTGACCGTGGACGAGGACGCGGCCGTGCGGTGGCTGCCGGAGCCGCTGGTCTCCGTGCGCGGCAGCGACCTGCGGGTGCGCACCCGGGCCGAACTGGCCCCCACGGCCCGGCTGCTGCTGCGTGAGGAGCAGGTGCTGGGCCGTACGGGGGAGGAGCCGGGGCTGCTGCGCAGCAGGCTCACCGGGACCCGGGGCGGCCGGGCGCTGCTGGACCAGGAGCTGGCCTGCGGTCCGGGCGCGCCGGGGGGCTGGGACGGTCCGGCGGGGCTGGCCGGCCACCGGGCGCTCGGTCAGCTCCTGGTCGTCGACCCGGCGTTCGCGGTGTCGGCGCCGGTTCCCGCGGTGCTCGGGGAGTTCGCGGCCGTCACTCCGCTGGCGGGTCCCGCCGTACTCGTGACGGCTCTGGCCCCCGACGCGCTTCGGCTGCGCGAGGTACTCGACGTGGCGTGTCGAACGTACGGCTGGTAATCGCTGAGCGAACCTGGGACGAATCAGACACCGCTCAGCGGTACACGCCTTTCCGGTTATCGGGTTGGCAAAGAACCTGACCTTGCTCTGTTGTCAGGTGTAGGTCAGGCGAAAGGATCCCTGTGCATTGACCGACCCGACCAACCCGGCCGCGTGCGGCCGGGTCTGACGCAGGGGGAACAACCACGTGATACGCACTGCAGCGCTGGGGAGCGCTGCCACTCTGATCACCGGAGCTCTGGCTGCGGGCCTGCTGCTCGCGCCGTCCGCCTCCGCGGCCCCGGCCGCCGGGAGCAGCTCGGTCCCGGAGGCGCTGGGCGTGCAGCTCGCCGCCGCCCGGGCCGCCCGTACCGGGATCGAGTGGAAGGACTGCCCCGCCGACTGGGGCTTCGAGGCCCCGATCCAGTGTGGCTGGGTCAAGGTCCCGCTGGACTACGCCAAGCCGTTCGGCAAGACCATCGACCTCGCGGTCGACCGGATCGGCAACACCGGCACCAAGGAGGAGCGCCAGGGCGCGCTCATCTACAACCCGGGCGGCCCCGGTGGTTCCGGCATGCGCTTCCCGCGCCGGGTCACCACCAAGAGCCCGCTGTGGGTCAACACCTCCAAGGCCTACGACTTCGTGGGCTTCGACCCGCGCGGTGTCGGCCACTCCGCCCCGATCTCCTGCATCGACCCGCAGGAGTTCGTCAAGGTGCCCAAGGCCGACCCGGTCCCGTCCGGCGAGGCGGACAAGCGCGCCCAGCGCAAGCTCGCCGCCGAGTACGCGGACGGCTGCAAGGAGCGCAGCGGCGAGATGCTGCCGCACATGACCACGCCGAACACCGCGCGCGACCTGGACGTCATCCGGGCCGCCCTCGGTGAGAAGAAGCTGAACTACCTCGGCGTCTCCTACGGCACCTACCTGGGCGGCGTCTACGCGACGCTGTTCCCGACCCACGTGCGCCGCATGATCGTCGACAGCGTGGTCAACCCGGACACGGACAACATCTGGTACCAGGCCAACCTGGACCAGGACGTCGCCTTCCAGACGCGCTGGAACGACTGGCAGGACTGGGTCGCCAAGTACGACTCCGTCTTCCACCTCGGCGACACCCGCGCCAAGGTCGAGGCCAAGTACCAGCAGCTGCGCGCCCAGGCCAAGGCCAACCCGCTCGGCGGCGTCGTCGGCCCGAACGAGCTCATCGGCTTCTTCCAGGGTGCCCCGTACTACGACTCCTCGTGGGTCCCGGTCGCGCAGGCGTTCAGCGCCTGGGCCGCCGGTGACGAGAAGCCGCTGATCGAGGCCATCGCCCCGGACATGTCGGACGCCAAGGGCAACGCCGCGTCCGAGAACAGCAACGCGGTCTACACCGCGGTCGAGTGCGCCGACGCCAAGTGGCCGACCAGCTGGGCCAAGTGGGACCGGGACAACACCAAGCTGAACGAGAAGTACCCGTTCCTGACCTGGTCCAACGCGTGGATGAACCTGCCCTGCGCGACCTGGAAGTCCAAGCAGAGCAACCCGATCGAGGTCGGTGCCAAGCGCGGCCTGGCGCCGGTCCTGATCGTCCAGTCGGAGCGTGACGCCGCCACGCCGTACGAGGGTGGCGTCGAGATGCACCGCCGCCTCGCCGGCTCGCGTCTGATCACCGAGCAGAACGCCGGCTCGCACGGTGTCACCAGCCTGGTGAACCCCTGCATCAACACCCGGGTGGACGCCTACCTGCTGACCGGCAAGGTCGACGCCAAGGACGTGAAGTGCGGTCCGCACGCCACTCCGGTCCCGCCGGCCCCGGCCGCCGCGAAGTCGCTCGCCAAGGCTCCGGCTTCCGCGCTCCCGGCGCAGGAGGAGCTGCCGGCCGTCCGCTAAGCCGGACGGTGGCATGAAGGGCACGGGAGAAGGCTCAGCGCGATGTGCGCCGGGCCTTCTTCCGCGCCTCCTCCTCTTCCGCCTTGACCTCGGCGGCGTACCGGTCGACGTACTCCTGACCGGACAGCTGGAGCACGGCGTACATGATCTCGTCGGTGACGGCCCGCAGCACCGCCCGCTCGCCCTCCAGACCGGCGTAGCGCGAGAAGTCCAGCGGCCGGCCGAAGCGGATCGTCACCCGCCGGATGTTCGGGACCTTCTGCCCGGGCGGCTGGATCTCGAAGGTGCCGACCATCGCGCACGGGATGACGGGCACCCCGGCCCCGAGCGCCATCGCGGCCACGCCCACCTTGCCCTTGTACAGCCGCCCGTCGTGCGAGCGGGTGCCCTCCGGGTAGATGCCCAGCAGCTCCCCCTTGGCCAGCACGCCCAGCCCTTCGCGCAGCGCGGCCTGCCCGGCGTCCTTGCCCGACCGGTCCACCGGGATCTGCCCGGCGCTGCGGAAGAAGAACGCGGTCAGCCGCCCCTTCACCCCGGGACCGGTGAAGTACTCGGCCTTCGCGAGGAACGTGATCCGGCGTTTGAGGATGGCCGGCATCAGGAAGTGGTCGGAGAAGGACAGGTGGTTGCCCGCGACGATCGCGGGCCCCTCCGCCGGAATGTTCTCCAGTCCCTCGATGCGCGGCCGGAAGAGCAGTCGCAACAGCGGACCGAGCAGCACGTGCTTGAGCAAGTGGTAGAACACCGGGGCATTTTCCCTTCACCTGGGGGTCAGGTCAGTGTGCCCGAGACGGTGCCGGATGGGCATGGCGCAGCAGGATCCCGCCGGAGCCGGAGGGTGGCTGCGGGGCGGGGGCGTCAGGGCTTGCGGGACGCCGCCATGCCGGCGGTCAGCAGGCCGAGGAGCACCCAGCCGAACCACAGCCAGCCGTTGCTGCCGAGGGCCACGGAATACGTGGCGACGGCCACCAGAGCGGCGAAGGTCATGACGGCCATCGCCTTAACGGATCCGGTCATGCCCCATGGTCGCGCGCCGAGGTGCCGGTGCGCTACTGGCCACGCGCTTGGAGGGAGGCGAGATAGGAGTTGTACGCCTCCAGCTCCTGGTCGCCGTCGCGGTCCGCGGCCCGGTCCGAGCGCTTCGCCGCCCGCTGCTCGGAGTGGTACCACTGGTAGACCAGCGCGATCAGCACCAGCACCGACGGGATCTCGCTGAAGGCCCAGGCGATGCCGCCGCCCCACTGCTGGTCGAGCAGCGGATCGATGCCGAGGGAGGCCGGCGGGTCCGAGTACGTCTTGATCATCGGCTCGCTCGCCATCATCAGGGCGATGCCGAAGAAGGCGTGGAACGGCATTCCGGCGAAGAGCTCCAGCATCCGCATCACGTAGCCGGGGCGGTGGGGCCCCGGGTCCACGCCCATGATCGGCCAGAAGAAGACCAGGCCGACGGCCAGGAAGTGCACCATCATGCCGATGTGCCCGGCCTTGCTCTCCATCAGGAAGTCGAAGAGCGGCGTGAAGTAGAGGGCGTAGAGACTGGCGATGAACAGCGGGATCGTGAACACCGGGTGGGTGATCACCTTCATGTAGCGGCTGTGCAGCAGCATCAGCAGCAGCTCACGGGGACCCTTGACCCCCCGCGCGGCGGGCGGCAGCGCGCGCAGCGCCAGTGTCACCGGCGCGCCGAGCAGCAGCAGGATCGGGGAGAGCATGCTGATGACCATGTGCTGGATCATGTGCACGCTGAACATGACCATGCCGTAGTCGTTCAGCTTGGTGCACATCACCAGGGCCACGGTCAGCACGCCCGAGGTGAAGGCGATGGTCCGGCCCAGTGGCCACGCGTCCCCGCGGCGGCGCAGCCGCAGCACGCCCCACAGGTACAGGCCGAGACCCACGAGCGAGCCGATCAGGAAGAACGCGTCGAAGGAGAACTCCAGACCGCGCCCGAGAGTGAACGGCGGCAGGTCCATGTCCATGTGCATGTCCATGCCGTGACCGCTGTGATCCATCTGTTCACTCCCTTGACCCGTGGTGCCCCACCACAGTAATGCCGCCCCCGGACGCGAAATCGTCCGGGGGCACCCGTTAAGGGAGTGACGCGTAGAACGCGGGGAACATCACAGAACGTTCTGCGCCTCGTCGTAGCGCGCCGCCGGGACCGTCTTGAGGGTCTGAACGGCGTCGGCGAGCGGGACCATCTCGATCTCGGTGCCGCGCAGGGCCGTCAGCATGCCGAACTCTCCGCGGTGCGCCGCCTCGACCGCGTGCCAGCCGAAGCGGGTGGCCAGGACCCGGTCGTACGCGGTCGGCGTGCCGCCGCGCTGGACGTGGCCCAGGATGACCGGACGGGCCTCCTTGCCCAGGCGCCGCTCCAGCTCGACCGCGAGCAGGTTGCCGATGCCGGCGAAGCGCTCGTGCCCGTACTGGTCGGTGCCGCCCTCCTGGAAGTCCATGGACCCGGCCCGCGGCTTCGCGCCCTCCGCGACCACGACGATCGCGAACCGCTTGCCGGCCGAGAACCGCTCGCCGACGATCGCCGTCAGCTCGTCGATGTCGAACGGGCGCTCCGGGACGACGATGGCGTGCGCGCCCGCCGCCATGCCCGAGTGCAGGGCGATCCAGCCGGTGTGGCGGCCCATGACCTCCACGACCATCACGCGCTGGTGGGACTCGGCGGTGGTCTTCAGCCGGTCCAGGGCCTCGGTGGCGACCCCGACGGCGGTGTCGAAGCCGAAGGTGACGTCCGTCGAGGCGATGTCGTTGTCGATGGTCTTCGGGACGCCGACGATCGGCAGGCCCGCCTGCGCGAGCAGGTTCGCGGCCTTCAGGGTGCCCTCGCCGCCGATCGGGATGATGGCGTCCAGACCCAGGTCCGCGACGTGCCCGCGGGCCTGCTCGACGCCGTCGCGCAGGTGCGCGGGCTGCACCCGGGAGGAGCCCAGGATCGTGCCGCCGCGGGCCAGGATGCCGCTGACCGCGTCGAGGTCGAGCTTGCGGTAGTCGCACTCCAGCAGGCCGCGCCAGCCGTCGTGGAAGCCGATGACCTCGTCGCCGTGATCGACGACGGAGCGGTGCACGACGGAGCGGATGACGGCATTGAGGCCGGGGCAGTCGCCGCCGGAAGTGAGCACACCAATGCGCATGGCAGGAAGAACCTTTGCAACGTGGGCCGACGACCGGACCACGTCGTCCGGTTGGAACTACGGCCACCCTACAAGCGGTGGAGCGGTGGACTGAACCATCCTCCACATGCTGGTCACACTCATCGTACGAAACCACGTCGGCCCGGTTCCCCCAAGGGAAAACCGGGCCGAACACATGATGACGGGGCCGCCCCGATGAGCGGCCTGAGCGGTGCTACGCGGGCTGCGTGGCCGCCGAGATCCGCTCGGCGCGCAGCGCCTCGTACCACCGGTCGTCGATGGGCGGCAGCGCGTTCACGTCGAGGGCCAGCTTCAGCAGCAGGTCCGCGATCTGCGGGTTGCGGGCCATCACGGGGCCGTGCATGTACGTGCCGAAGACCGTGTCGTTGTACGCGCCCTCGGTGCCGTCGCCCGTGCCGTTGCCGCGGCCCAGACGGGTGCGGGCGAACGGCCGCGCGGTCGGGCCCAGGTGCGTGACGCCCTGGTGGTTCTCGAAGCCCGTCAGCGGCGGCAGGTTCAGGCGCGGGTCGATGTCCGCCAGGACGTCGCCCACGCACCGCTCGCCCTCGCCGCGCACGGTCACCACGTCCAGCAGGCCGAGGCCCTCCTGGCGTTCGCCCATGTCGTTGACGAACTCGTTCCCGAGGATCTGGTAGCCGGCGCAGACGGAGAAGACGATCGCCCCGTTCGAGACGGCCCGCTCCAGACCGCCGTCGCGCAGCAGACGCTCCGCGGCGAGCCGCTGCGGCCGGTCCTCACCGCCGCCGATCAGGTAGATGTCGCCCGAGGTCGGGATGGGCTGGTCGCTGCGCACGTCCACGCGCTGCACGTCCAGGCCGCGCTGGCGCGCCCGGCGCTCCACCACGAGGGCGTTGCCCTGGTCTCCGTACGTGCTCAGCAGGTCGGGGTAGACCCACACCAGACGCAGGCTGTTGTCGCTCATGCTCTTGTCCTCTATGGGTGACTAGTTGCCGACGCGGCGGCGCACGTCCTGGAAGGCGGTGTAGTTGGCGATCAGCTCGATCTGCCCGGGCGGCGCCAGCTGCACGGCCTCGTCGAGGGTCTCGCAGACCCGGAAGTCCAGGCCGGCGACCTCCAGGCGGACGGCCAGGTCCAGCTTGCGGTCGCCGATCACGAAGATCGGGTGGCCGGAGAGCCGCGGGTAGTCCACGTCCCACAGCCACGACGTGTCGGTGCCGTCCGCGCCGCGGGCGTTCACCGAGAGGATCACCGGCGCCGGCGGACCGTCGATCAGCGAAAACGTTTCGAGCCAGCCCGCCGGGTTCTTCGCGAGCAGCAGGCGCAGCTCACGGCCCTGGAAGCTGACCACGTCGTAGCGGCCGGCGACGGCCTGGACCTGGTACATCCGCTCCAGCGCGACCTGCGGCGGGACGCCGAACACGGCGGCCACGGCGGCCGAGGTGGCGGCGTTCGCCTTGTTGGCGCGGCCGGGCAGCTGGAGGTGGATCGGCCAGGCGCTGCCGTGCGGGTCCAGCACGTGGTCGCCGGACAGCACCCAGCTCGGGACGGGGCGCCGGAAACCGCACTCGCCGCAGAACCAGTCGTCGCCGGGGCGCTGCATGACGCCACCGCAGGAGGGGCACGACCAGGCGTCGTCCTTCCACTCCTGGCCGGCGGCGACCCACACCACGTTCTGCGAGGACGAGGCCGACCACACGATCAGCGGGTCGTCGCAGTTCGCGACGATGACGGCCTTGGAGCCCTGGAGGCCCTCGCGCCACTTCTCCGCGAGCATGCGGGTCTCGGCCGCGCGGTCCAGCTGGTCGCGGGAGAGGTTCAGCAGGGCGATCACCTTGGGGGTGACGTCCCGGGCCACCCCGGCCAGGTACTTCTCGTCCACCTCGATGACGCCGTACTTGGCGTCCGAGCCGCCCGCCAGGGCGGAGGTGATGCCGGCCGGCATGTTGGCGCCGAGGGCGTTGGAGACGACCGGACCGCTGGCCCGCAGGGCCTCCGCGATCAGCCGGGTCGTCGTGGTCTTGCCGTTCGTCGCGGAGACGAGGACGACGTCGAGATGCTGCGCGAGCGCTCCGAGGAGATCGGGGTCGAGTTTGAGTGCGACCTTGCCACCGATCACCGATCCGCTTCCGCGTCCCGCGGCCCGCGACACCGCCGCCGCGGCCTTGCCCGCCGTCACGGCCAGCTTGGCCCGCGGCGAAAGCGGCTCTGTGTTGCCTGCCATCGTCCCTTGTCCTCCTTGCGTCGGTCGGCCCCAGCCTATCCAGTACCGGCCGGAGCCTTGACCGGGGGGCCCCCCCCGCGCCCCCCCGGGCCCCCAAAAAAAGCCCCCCCGAACCCATACGCCCCCCCGCCCCCCCCCCCGACCCC
>NZ_JBHYVA010000306.1:0-9369 GCF_042750055.1 Streptomyces sp. NPDC059456 | reverse complement strand
TGGCCCCCCGGCCGGGGGCCGCCGGGTAGATCGCGGGTATGGTTCGGGTTCAGTTCGACTGGCCGCTGGGGCGCGCCCGCACCCCCGTCGGGTGCGGGCGCGGGCACCGAGGCCATGGCGGCGGCTCTCAGCAGGAGGGTGCACGACACCAGCACCCCGGCCCAGGCCGTCAGAAGGAGCAGGACCCAGAACATGGCTGATTCCCACGAGGTGTAGAAGTGCCCGGTCAGGAACTGCTGCCGCAGCTCGAACCGGACGAACTGCTGCAACTGGAACTGCTGGAACAACTCGAACTGCTGGAACAACTGGAACCGCTGGAACAACTGGAACCGCTGGAACAACTCGAACTGCCGGAGCAGCTCGAACCGCTGGAGCAACCGGAACCGGACGAGCAACCGGAGCCACCGGAACCGCCGCCGCAGCCCGACCCGGAGCCACCCCCGCCGTCACTGCCCGCGCACCATACGACGGGCAGGACGACGGCGGAAGACCCGCAGGAGTCGACCGGCGACGAGGACGAGGACGAGGACGAGGACGACGAGGCCGAGGAGGTGCCCCGCCGCGCGGCGCGGGCCTGGGCGGCCGCCAGCCTGGTACCGCGGGCGGCCGGCACCAACTGCCCCCGCAGGTGCGGGTCCCGCAGCCCCCGCAGCCCGTACAGGGCGGTCTGCACGTACGGACTCCGGTCGTTCAGGTACTGCGCACGGAGCTCGCGCAGCGCCGCCCGCCCCGCCGGGGTGAGCCGCTTGCGGGCCTGCCTGGCGAGGACGCAGCCCATCACGATCCCGCCCGCCAGAGCGGGAAGCACCTTGAGGATGAACGGCACCTGCGGGTCCGGGTCGAGCGCCAGCGCCACGAACGTCAGCGGCAGCGAGAACACCACCCACGCCGCGCACACCACGGTCTGGATCAGTGCCCGGCGCCGCCACTTCCGCCCGGAGCCGGGCGGGGCGAGCAGGCCGCGGGCGGCGAGCGAGTCGCCGGTCTCCTGGACGGCCGGGTCGGTCATGGCGGCGTACCGCACCTGGTAGAGCCAGCCGGACGGCGCCTGCCGGTGGGCTTCGAGGACGGCCCGCTCGCCGATGTCGCCGGCCCGCGCCCCGGGGCGCACCTGGACGATGCCGGGACCGCCGGCCACCAGCCGCCCGTCCCCGAGCATCGAGACGAGCGCGGTGTCCACCACGGCCCCGGGGCCGCCGGCCATGAACGCGGCCTCGGACAGGTCGTGCAGGCGCGGCGCCGGGCCGGCCGGGCGCGGCCGGGACCGCCGCACGCCGAGGCCCAGCAGCAGGGTGGACGCGATGACGGCGATCCAGATCGCGACGGCGAGGACGTTCATGCGGCACGCCCCACGAGGGTGCGGGCCCAGCGCACGATCCGGCGCGGCGGCCGCGCCCCGGCCCGGTCCTGCCACCACGCGGTGAGCCGGCGCCGGGCGGCGGGGTCGGCGGGCAGGTCCCGGATCAGCAGGTGCTCGGCGAAGTCGAGGGCGTCGCGCCGGTATCCGGCGGTCATGGGCCGGTTGCGGGCGTAGTCGAGGAACGCCTCGCGGTACGGGTCCTCGCCGCCCAGGATCCCGGGCAGCTCGGGCGCGAGCTTCGCGACGACCCCGGCCCGCTTGGCGGCCAGCGCCCGCGCCTGCACGCGGACGCGCTGCCGGTCGAACCCCTCGGGCACGGGCGTGCCGGCCACCAGGGCGGACAGCAGGGCCGCCTGTTCCAGACCGACCCGGACCCGGGCCCGCTCCGGGCCCGCCGGCACGCCGGACGCGGCACAGGCCTCCGGAGCCCCGGACGCCGCCGACGCTTCCGGCGCGTGCGGAGCGTGCGGTGCGTCCGACGCGTGCGGTGCCTCCGACGCGTGCGGCGCGTCAGGTGCGTGCGCCGCCGGTGCGTGCGGAGCGTGCGACGTCTCCTGTGCGTCCGACGCGTGCGGAGCCGCCGGTGTGTCCGACGCGTCCGGTGCGTGCGGCGCCCGCCGTGCGGGGGTCGGTCCCGCGGCGGTGACCACCGCGCGGATCGCGGCCAGTTCCGCCGCCAGCTCCTCCTCCGCCGGGAAGTCGTCGTCCCGCTCCAGCAGCACCCCGGCCGGCTCCACGCGGCCGCGCAGCTCCGCCAGGATGTCCAGCACCACCGGCGGCACCGGGTGCGCGTGCGTGTCGTGCCACACCCCGCCCCGCTCCACGCCCCCGGCGACGTGCACGTACGCGAGCGCCTCCAGCGGGATCGCGTCCAGTACGGCGAACGGGTCCTCGCCCCGGTTCACCCGGTTCGTGTGCAGGTTGGCGACGTCGATCAGCAGCCGGACCCCCGTCCGCTCCACCAGCTCCGTCAGGAACTGCCCCTCCGTCAGCTCCTCCCCGGGCCAGGAGATCAGTGCGGCGATGTTCTCCAGCGCGAGCGGTACCGGCAGGGCGTCCTGCGCGATCCGGACGTTCTCGCACAGCACGTCCAGCGCGTCCCGGGTCCGCTGCACCGGCAGCAGGTGCCCCGCCTCCAGCACCGGGGAGCCCGTCCGTACGAAGGCGATGTGCTCGGTGACCAGCGGCGCCCCCAGCGCCACCGCCCGCTCCGCGAGCGCGGCCAGCTTCGCGGCGTCGGGCCGTTCCGCGCCGCCGAGGCCCAGCGAGACCCCGTGCGGCACGACCCGTACCCCGCGCTCGCGCAGCCGCAGCAGGGACGCGGGCAGGTGGCCGGGACAGATGTTCTCGGCCACCACCTCGACCCAGTCCAGGCCCGGCAGCCGCTCGACCGCATCCGCGATCTCCGGCCGCCAGCCGATGCCCACCCCCAGGTGTGCCATGGTCTTCATGTCCCTTCGCCCCCCTCTCATCGGTCGTGTGCCGATGTCATCGCCCCGACGGACTCGGGCCAACCGCGGGAAGGGACGTTCAGAGCAACATTTGAGGTTCCCGGATTCCGCAGAGGTGCGCGCAGCGGGAGCCGGAGCAGCTCGCGGGCGCCCGCCGGGGCGAGTTCGGGCCTCTCACCGCGGGGTGCGGCCGGTGTGGGTTCAGGTTACGGTGAGTACGGCGACGACGACCCGGCTCACAGGGCTCCGCCATCCTGGAGCCCCGGCAGGTGACCTGCCCTCGATCGGGCCCGGCGAGATCCTCCCCCCTTTCGCCTCGTTCCCCGCAGCGCGCCGGATCACGCCGACGACGTCGCGTTGCCGTCCGGACCGCATCGATCACGTCCGGCGCGGTGCGCCAGGGCGCGCCGACGGGCTGCAAGCGGCTGCCGATCCCAGGACTCCCTCCTCGTCGCTTTCACCCTGTCGGTTTCACGTGCAACCCATCCGTCGGGAACGTGGGCGGAGGAGCGGAGACGACCCATGCAGATGAACGACGACTACCGGAAGGCCATCAACGGGACGTTGACGTCTTCCACGGGCTCAGGATCGGGATTCGGTCTGACGTTCCACAATATGACGGCCATACCGTTGAACATGTACCTGATAGCCGGGGACGGAAGCCACTGGGGCTGGAGTGCCAAAAGGCAGACCTTCCTGCCCGGAGAGCCGGGCTATCTCATTCCGGGCGCGACCAAGGCGGGTTATCAGGGCGGCAGTTCGATGGCGCAGGGCAATCCGACACTGGGCTGGTACTGGCTGTTCACCAATGCGCTGACCGGCGCCTTTGCCGCGGTCTTCGGGACGCCGTCCGTCGCCGGCGACATCTGCATCACGACCTGGGACCTCCTGGAGCCGAACGACATCGGGACGATACCGGTGCCGGACGTCGACGCCGGAATACTCATTCCGACGGATTCGCCCCGGGTCGTGGTCGGGTGCGGCCTGATGTCGGTCAACAGCGGTTCGTCGAACGTGGTGGTCCGGGAGCAGTTCTGGCAACGCCTGCCGGACTCCTACAGCATTGCGCCCGGAGAGACCAAGCAGAGTTCCTATACCGTGACCTCCGGGAAACAGGAAACCACCTCCGAGCTGAGCACGCTCGAGACCTCGGTCAACGCGTCGGCCAGCGCCGGCTGGGGTCCTGTCTCCGCGTCCGTTTCCGCTTCGCTGAGTACCTCCTCCACGAACTTCCAGCAGGTCACGGTCACCGAGGAGACGACGTCCTACGTTGCCGAGACCTACAGCCTCGATCCCACCGCCGAATCGCCCGAGATGATGCTGTATTGGCAGCTGGCCGACAGCGTGACGATCTACGACAGCAAGAACAACCCCCTCGGATCCATCGTCACCGGAACGCAGCCGATGGTGATCGGCGGCCCGTACACCAT
The DNA here is from genome assembly GCF_042750055.1 of Streptomyces sp. NPDC059456. Classification (NCBI taxonomy): domain Bacteria; kingdom Bacillati; phylum Actinomycetota; class Actinomycetes; order Kitasatosporales; family Streptomycetaceae; genus Streptomyces; species Streptomyces sp. NPDC059456. The sequence goes on along the minus strand of NZ_JBHYVA010000306.1, from coordinate 5,128 downwards.
GCCTGGACCTTCCGAATTGATGTCCTGACGTACAGGGAGAACATCATGCAGATGAACTCGACCTATCAGCAGGCGCTCGACGGAACGCTGGTGTCGACGATCACCGGAAATACCGGGACGTTCACCTTCGCGAATGCCACCGAAATTCCCCTGGGCTGTTACCTCGTCTCCGACACGGGGGTCTGGCTGGGCATGGTGCCCAACGGCAATACCTTCGGCGAGGGAAACCCGTCGATGCACCTGGCGGCGGGAACCCAGTGGTGGACCTTCACCGTGCCGATCGACATGGGCGGATACTTCATCTTCGTCAACTACTACACCGGCGCCTTCGCCGCCGTCCTTCCGGCCACGGCCGCGGACTCCTACAACGGCGGAAACCTGATCCTCACCGTCGAGTGTTCCCATCTGCTCAACCCCAACGACATCGGACTGCCGCCGGCGCCCAACCAGGACGTCGTCATTCCGCCCGACTCGCCACGGGTCGTGGTCGGCTGCGGAACCGTCAACGGCAACGGCGTCGCCCGGGAGCAGTACTGGCGGCGGCTTCCCGAGTCGTACTCCATCGCAAAGGGGGAGTACAGGACGGAGAACTACACGACCACCTCGGGGATGGAGGTCACGACATCGCAGCAGTCCCAGGTGGCGGCCTCCGTGGGGGTCAGTGCGAGTGCCGGCTGGGGGCCGATCTCCGCCAGCATTTCGGCATCGGTGAGCGGAAGCTCCAGCACGTTCCAGCAGGTCAGCATGAAAACGCAGACCACGTCCTTCATCTCGCAGGCTTTCGACAACACCGCGGGCAAAACCGCGCAGATGTTCCTGTACTGGCAGCTCACCAACGTGGTCACGGTGTTCGACACCAACGGGAACGCCCTGTCGTCCCTCATCTACGGATCGGAGGAACCTGCGGTGATCGACGGCCCGCACGATCCGGCCGGCCTTCCGCCGCGTCCACTGAAGAAGGAGCTGCCCATGTCTGCGCAGATGCGAGAACTCCTTGCTCCGGCCGCTCCGGCCGCTGCGGACGGGGGCGTGCGATGAGTGCCGGACCGGTGCCTTTGACAGAAGTGCACACCGCGGTGGACGAGTGGATCTCCTGCCCCAACATCGTGCTCCTCGAAACCGGCGTGAAGACGGTGGGCGGCCACGAGACCGGCGAACGGGCCATCGTCGTGGGTGTCGTCCAGAAGAAGTCTCCCGCCTCCCTGACGGTCCTCGACTTCCCCGTGCCGCCGACGGTGGAGGCCGATGTCATCCAGCCGGACGGGTCGATCCGGCGCATGTCCGTGCCCACGGACGTGATCGAAACCGGCTGGATCCGTCCGCTGTCGGCCCTCTCCCAGTGGGGGGGCCGCCCCTGCCCGGGCGGGTACCAGATCGCAAGCCCGCGTCCGACGTCCTGGCTCCAGCCCTGGGGCTGGGGCTATCTGGCCGCGGGCACGATGGGCGTCACCACGTACTTCCTCGGTAAGCGCTGTCTGATCTCCAATTGCCATGTCATCGGCGATCGTTCGCGCGGACCGGGACTCGTCGTCTACCAGCCCCAGCCGGCGGTCCTCGAATTCTGGTCGTCCAACGCGATCGGGGTGTGCGACGGAACCTACGACTACACGACCTACCCCTCGGATCGCCAGAAGCGGGCCTTCAGGAACGTGTACGACTTCGCGTGGTGCGAGGTCCCCGAGGACCTGGAGCTGACGTCGCACGCCATCCCCGGTATCCACAACGGGACCGACCCACTCCAGATCGAGCAAAACGCCAAAGTGGGGGACAACGTGATGTGGATCGGGGCGCAGACCGGCGAGGTGCAGCACGCCGTGATTTCCAGCGAGGAAGCGACATGGATGGCGAAGGAAGACGACGGTAGGTTCTCTTACTGGATCGGCATGTCGCTGCGTGGAGGCAAGGCGGAGCAGGGTGATTCAGGGGCCGCCCTGATCCGTGAAGGGCCCTCCGACGAGTTCGGCCGGAGCAACGGCATCCTCGGTCTCCTAACCGCGGGGTCGGCGCCCGGGGAGGCCGTGAAGAAGATATTGGCGACTAGCATCCCGACCGGCAGTTCCTTCACGCTCCAGGAAATGCGTCCGCGGAAACAGCAGGTGTAGGCGTCCCCCGACGACGCGCCCCGCAGGCTCGCCTGCGTCCGGGCGGAAGTCGGGATCCGGGGGGAGTGCGGGGACGCGGGTCAGCCCGGAACCCCGCCGGCGAGCCGGGCCCGCAGGGCCGGGTGGTCCGCGACCACCGTCGCGGAACCGGGTGCGATCTCCGTGAACCCGGCGTCCCGCACCACCGGAAGGCCGCTCCCGCTCAGCTCCGCCCACCGCTCGCGCGCCGCCGTCCGTACGGCCAGCCGGAAACCGGAGTCCTGCCACGCGGTGCGCTCGGGGGCGGTCAGTTCCCACCACGCCAGCTGCGCCGCGTGCCCGGCCTGGGCCATCGTCTTGCCGGCGGACATCTCCAGGTCCGGGTTGAGCCACAGCACCGCGGTCCCCGGCTCGGCCGGGCCGACCGGCTCCGGGTCGTCCAGGTCGGTCCCCGAGACCTGGAGCTTCGCCAGCTCCTTGGGCCAGCCGTCCAAGGGCACCGGCGGGAAGACCCGTACCTCCGCCGTGTCACCGTGCACCGTGACACCGGGCAGGTCCCCGGCCTTGCGCCACTCCGCCCCGCGGGCCCGCCGCACCACCTTCCGGATCCGCGCGTCCTGCCAGTTGCGGACCGCCTCGGCCCATTCGCCCTCGCCGTGCGCGCGTTCGTCCGTCAGCAGGACCAGCACGGCCCGGGCCGCCGTCTCCAGTGCGTCCGTCCGGGCGGGCGGTTCGGTCTTCTCGATCCGCACCACCAGGGGCAGGACGAACTGCGGTGCCTCGTCGCGGGCGGCGTGCTCCTGCCGGAAGGGGCTGTCCGCCCCGACCGCGGGTACCTCTGAAGTGTGGTTCCGGTGCTGGCTGCTCATCCCGCCAAGGATGCCAGGCTCCCACTTCAGGATGATGCCGCAGGGTCCCGGACCGGGTGAGGATCGAGTCCATGAAGAGCGACCTTTTCTCGTCCGAGAACCTGGCCCGGCCCGCTGCCGCACCCGGCATGACCCTCCAGAACGCCAAGTCCGTGAAGTACACCGTCAACGGTGAAATGCTCGCCCGACAGGGCTCGATGGTCGCCTTTCGCGGGAACCTCCAGTTCGAGCGCAAGGGACAGGGCATAGGCGGCATGCTCAAACGCGCCGTCACCGGCGAGGGCCTCCCGCTGATGTCCGTGCGCGGGCAGGGCGAGGCCTGGTTCGCGCACCGGGCCGAACAGTGCTTCATCATCGAGTTCGAGCCCGGCGACGCGCTGACGGTCAACGGCCGCAACGTGCTCTGCTTCGACCCCACGCTCTCCTACGAGATAAAGATGGTGAAGGGCGCCGGCATGACCGGCGGCGGCCTCTTCAACAGCGTCTTCACCGGCACCGGCAAGCTCGCCGTGGTCTGCGACGGCCACCCGATCATCATCCCGGTCACCGCGCAGGACCCCGTGTACGTGGACACCGACGCGGTGGTCGGCTGGAGCGCCCGGCTGGAGACGGGCCTGCACCGCTCCCAGTCGGTCGGCTCGATGATCCGCGGCGGCTCCGGCGAGGCCGTCCAGCTGATGCTGCGCGGCGAGGGCTTCGTCATCGTCCGCCCCAGCGAAGCGACCGAGACGGCGGCGGCCCACTGAAACTCACCGGCGTGGGCCGCCGCCACGGACTGCGGCGCCCCTGGGTGCTGCGCGGCGTCGCGCTGGAGCTGCCGCCGGGCGCCCTCGTCCGCATCGAAGGCCGCAACGGCGGCGGCAAGTCCACGCTGCTGCGGATCATCGCCGGGATCGACACCCCGACCGAGGGGCGGATCACCGGCCGGCCGCGCCGCACGGCCTACGTGCCCGAGCGCTTCCCGGCGGCGCTGCCGCTCACCGCGACCGCCTACCTGACGCACATGGGCCGCGTGCACGGGCTCCGGGGCCCGAACGCGGCGGACCGGGCCGCCGCGTGGCTGGAGCGGTTCGGTGCCGCCGCGTACGCGCGGACCCCGCTGGCCGAACTCTCCAAGGGCTCCAGCCAGAAGGTGGCCGTCGCCCAGGCTCTGCTCGCCGAGCCCGGGCTGCTCGTCCTCGACGAGGCGTGGACCGGGCTCGACGCCGCGGCCCGCACCGAGCTGGACCGGGCCGTCGCCGAGCGGACCGCCGCCGGGGGCACCGTGGTCTTCGTCGACCACGACCCGGCGCGGCTCGCCGGCGCCGCCGACGCGCACCACCGGGTCGAGGGGACCGCGCTGGTCCCCGTCCGGGCTCCCGCGGGGCCCGCCGGCACCGGGCCCCGCGTACGGATCGAGGCCGCCGGCCCGCCGGGCGCCGAGCCGCCCCCGGGGCTGGCCGCCGAGCCCGCACCCGGCGGGGGCCTGCTGCTGACGGTGCCCGCCGCCCGCTCCGACGCGGTGCTGCGCGCCCTGCTCACCGCGCCCGCGCCCTGGCACATCCGAGCCGTGGAGGAACTGCCGTGACCGGCCTGCTGCGTTACCAGAGCGCCCTGCTGCTGCGCTCGCAGCGGTGGATCGCCCCGCTGCTCCTGTACGCGGCCTTCCTGGCCGCCGGGGTCCGGCCGGGCGACCCGCTGCTGGACTCGCTGGGCTTCACGGCCGCCGGACTGGTGCCCGTCACGGCCTGGCTGGTCCGGGTCTGCGTGACCGGCGAACCCGATGCCGCCCGCGACTGCGCCGCCGCCGCGGTGGGCCCCGTACGGGTGCACGCGGCGGCCCTGCTCACCGCGCTGGGAGGGGCGCTGCTCGCCGCGGCCGCGGGCACGGCCACGGTGCTGCTGATCGCCGACTCCGGCAGGTCGGAGCACGTGGAACCGCAGGACGCCGCCGTGGCCGGGGTGCTGGCGGTCCTCGCGTGCGCGCTGACCGGCGCGGCCGTGGGGGCCCTGTGCAGCCGTCCGCTGGTGCGCCCGACCGGGGTGGCGGTCCTGGCCTGCGGCCTCGGCTCGCTGCTGGCGTGGGGCATCTCGGGATCCCCGGCGCGGACCCCGGTGTCCGGCCGGGGTGAGGGTTACCGGGCACAAGTCGGTTGTGAGGGCCTGGGGGCGGGGAGGTCGGCGGGGGGCGGTGCGCAC
>NZ_JBHYVA010000305.1:0-9398 GCF_042750055.1 Streptomyces sp. NPDC059456 | reverse complement strand
GGGGCCGCGCCGGCCCCCCCGGAGCGCGCCCCCGCGGGGGGCGCGGGCGGCGGCCGCGCCGCCCGCTGGCCGCTGGATGCCATCCGGACGCGCACACCGATGCCGGATCCCGCTCCGCGCCCGGCAAAGCCCCACTCCGCAGGACCGGGCCGCTCGGGGTGGAGCATCCCGCGGACGCACGCGGCGGCGCCGAAGACCAGGGCGGCGCAGAGATCGAAGCCTGACCCGCGCGCCGGCGACAGGCCCTCGACTGCATTCACCACCCGCCCGGGGGAGCGCCTGAGAACGCGCGTGAACGTCAGACGGCGGAGGCTGCGGGGTCGCTCCGAGGGCGATTCAGTCAGCCGCCGGACGCCACCGGTGGGTTAGCCGCACTGCGCCGTATGCCCCCCAGAGCCAAACGAGCAGAGCCATGGCCAGTGTGCTGGCAAGCACGATGGTCAGTACGGGCCAAGAGAGGGAGGCCCCGTCGGCGTAGGCGCCGGTCGTCATGGGGGTGGCGAGCCAGTAGTGCGTGGCCAGGCCGATCAGGGAGGCGGCCAGCAGCGGGACGAACAGGGTGAAGAAGGCCGTGCTGAGGTAGACGGTCCGGTTGCCGGAGAGCACGCTGAGTGCGGTGATCTGGCGGCTGAAACGGACGAACTCGGCGAGGTTCGATACGACGATGGAAATGGCGATGACGAACACCGCGAACGTGCCGAAGAGCAGGACCCAGAGTCCTTGACGGTTGTCCATGTTGGCGGCATTCAGCCAGGATCCGGCAATCGTCTCGACCGGTACGCCCATGCCGAGGTGCCGGTTCGCCGCCTCCTTGACCGCAGGCACGGAGATCTGCTGGCCTTGGTGTCCCACCAGCACCATGACAGAGCCCTGTGGGGTATTGGTCTGCCTCGCGAACAGGCCTTGGCCGGGGGTGTCCCAGCTGTAGAGCTCCCTGACTCGTACGTCGGCGGTGCGTGGCTCCACCGGAGCGGCCTGCGGAGTGCAAGGCAGGGACAGGCGTTGCAGAGCTTCGCAGGGGCCGTTGAGTTCGGCTGTCGCCTTGGCCTGGTCGACGTTCAGTTGCAGGGCTTCCACCCCTGCCGGCAGCGCGTTGAGGAACGCAGGCGGGACCGGCTTGTCGTCTCGAAGGTCCACGAGGATCGCGCTGGTCCCGACGCGCTTGACGGTCTGTTGCGCTTGCACGGCGGGGCCCGTGTTGCGGGTGACCCACAGCTGGGGTGGCCCGCTCCAACGACCATGACAGACGATGTTGAACCGACGACTCACCGCCTACCGTGCGCGAACTCGTTGGCTGATCCTGATGTCCAAGACGGGCAACTGCCGGCAAAGCAGAAACTGGCCGGCGGACGCGATCAGGACGTCTTCACCCTCTCCGAGAACTCCTACCGAAATGATCTACAAGGCGGTTGCATCACTCCGGGACTGGCGATCTGGGGGTTGGGGCGGCTCGGCCGAAGCCGCGGAAAGCCGACGACGAGCTGTGGGCGGTGCACGCTGCGCCGAGGAGAACGTAAATGGGTCGACAGCGCCCCTCGGCACTCGGCAAAGTGGCCGTCCGTGACGAGCAGTGAGCTGTGGACCCGCGCGACCGCCGACCGCTACGACGCCGAGGAGGCCGAAGCGTCCTCGGCTGCCGTTCTCGGACCGACCCTCGCCTTCCTCGCCGAGTTCGCCGGAGACGGCCGGGCTCTGGAGTTCGCCATCGGAACCGGACGGGTGGGAGTCCCGCTCCGGGAACGCGGCGTGCCGGTGGTGGGCATCGAGCTGTCCGAGCACATGGCAGCGGTGCTGCGGCGCAAGATCGACGAGGACACCCTTCCGGTAGTCATCGGGGACATGGCCACCACCGTCGTTCCCGGCGGGTTCACCCTGGTCTACCTCGTCTACAACACCATCACGAACCTGCTCACGCAGGACGAGCAGGTCGAGTGCTTCCGCAACGCCGCACGTCATCTGGAGCCCGGCGGCCGATTCGTCATCGAGCTGGGTGTGCCGCCGCTGCGGTTCCTGCCGCCAGGCCAGGTCGCGGTGCCGTTCGATGTCTCTGAGCAGCATCTCGGCTTCGACACCTTCGACCTGGTCGAGCAGATCCTCGTCTCGCATCACTTCACCCGCGACGGCGACGATGGGCGCTACCGCCGCGAAAACTCCCGGCACCGGTACGCCTGGCCGTCGGAGCTCGACCTGATGGCTCGGATCGCTGGCCTTGACCTGGAACGTCGCGTCGCCGACTGGGACGGGTCTCCGTTCACCCAGGACTCCGCGAAGCACGTCTCCGTGTGGCGCAAGCCGGCCTGAGGTTGGCCACCGGGCCATCAGCGGCCGCGCCGCCATCGGTGCGGCAGGTGACCGGCTGACTGACCCTGCACCCCACGACCCTGAACGAGGAAGACCGGGCCAGCCTGACCCGGACCAGGAACGGTATCGCCAGAGGGCAGTTCGGTTCCGTCCGCCAAGGCCCGAACAACGCGAACGTCGGATCGGTCCGCCACTCGCCCACTCACACGACCCCGCCACCGAGTGCGTCCCATCGGAATCGATCATGCCCTGCCCGAATCCGCCTGCGCCGCGGGCGGACCCCAGGCATGCCCCACCCCTCAGGCCCTCGGCACAGCAGCCCCGTGTGCGCCGGCTGGAACGGTCGGGCACGATCGGGGGTGGTGATCTCCGGTGGCGGCGTGGCCCTGCCCGCGTTCCGCCCCTGATGACCCGACCGGCCCCCACCACCACCGTAAGGACCCGCACGTGCCCGAACCGCAGTTCCCCACCGTCACGCAGTACGCCAGCCCGGACCTGATCGCCGCATTCGTCTACGAGGGCCGCGACACCGGTGCCGACCCCCGCTGGGCCGAGTCCGGCGCCCCCGACCTCGACACGTACCGCCGGTGGTGCGGCCACACGTGCGGGATCGCCTGCCTGCGCATGGCGCTGCTCGCCCGCAACGGCGATGCGCCCGCCCTGTTCGAGCTCCTCGACGGCGCCCGGAAGTACGGGGCCTACACCGAAGACCCGGACACCGGAGCGATCCACGGCTTGGTCTACGCCCCGTTCGCCCAGTACGTGAACGACGTGCACACCCTCGCGGCAGAGGTGCACCCGCACCTGACGGTGCCCGCCCTCCTCGCGCTGCTCGACGCCGGGCGGATGGTGGTGGCCTCGGTCCACAAGGAGATCCGCCGCCCCGAGAACCCGGCGCCGGGCAAGGGCGGACACCTCGTCCTCGTCACCGGCCGCCAAGGCGGCACGGTGTCCTTCCGCAACCCGTCCGGCCACACCGGACAGGCCCGCAGCGCGAGCCTGCCCGCCGCCGAGTTCGCCGAGTTCTTCGCCGGCCGAGGGGTGTCCCTGGCGTAGGGCTGCCTCATTCGTCCCGGCCGGACTCCAGCCCCTCCTGCCGTTCCCGCCCGGCTTTTCGATGAGTTGTGCACTCTCCGGCCCGAGAGACAGCCGGACCACCATCATGGGGTCCATGACCGCACTCACCCCCGCCCGGCGGATCGCCGACCACGTCCAGCACCTCCTCGGCAACGGTCCGTTCCCGCAGCCCGGCGGCTGGACGCACATGGGGGCCGTGGTCTGCGACGCCAGTTTCCATGCCCGTTGCACGTACGAGGCGACCCTCCGGCCGCGGCTTGAGCGGCTGCAAGAGGCCTGGCCCGATGCCGCGACGGTTCGCGGCTTTCAGGCGCGTCTCGCCACGCACGACCTCTCGGCCGCCATGGACTTCCACAGCCCCCGAAAGGTTGCGACCGCTCACGCCCTCACCGATCTTCTGGTCGCTGCGGGGGTTGATACCCGCGACGACCTCCATGCGTGGCTCGGTGAGCAGGTCAATCGTGCCGCTCTTCGCACGGTGAAGGGCGTGGGGCCGAAGAGCGTCGACTACATCGGCAACCTCGTCGGCCGTTCGCAGGTCGCCGTGGACGTACATCTGCGCGCCTTCGCCGCGGATGCCGGCGTCTCGGGCCTCCCGTACGAGCAGCTGCGAGCCGTGTACGAGGAAGCCGCTGCGATCCTCGGGCAGGAACAGGGCGGACTGGAGCACGCCGTCTGGCGGTACGGGTCAGGAGCCGCTTAGGACTGGATCTGTCCCGGGCGTCGGTCGACTCGAGCCATCTGCGGGCGATGAAAGGTGGTGCGGCCACCGGCCCGTCTCCGGTGGACCGGGGCAAGACCGGCAGCAGGCACCACCTGATCGTCGAGGCCCACGGCATCCCGCCGGCCGTCACGCCGACTGGCGGCAACCGCAACGACGTGACCCAGCTGATCCCACTGATCCGAGCTGTCCCGCCGTTCCGAGCTGTCCCGCAGATCCGAGGCAAACGCGATCAGCCGCTGCGCCGCCCGAAGCACCTCTACGCCGACCGCGGCCACGGCCACGACCACGACCACGAGAGCTACCGCGATCAAGTCCGACGGTTCGAAATCACCCCGCACATCGCCCGACGCGGCACCGAACACGGCTCCGGACTCGGCGTCCACCGCCGGGTCGTGGAAGGCGCCATCGCACTACTGCACTGGTTCCACCGCCTACGCATCCGCTGGGAGATCCGCGACGCCATCCACCGCGCCTTCATCACACTCGGTTGTGCCGTCATCCGCTGGCGACGGCTGAGGACCCCGCTCTGATTCCAGGCCAACGTAAGGTGGCATCCCATGTCGCGAACTCGCGCCGACCACAAGGAGGCGGAATGCTCGCTGGCTCGTCGGTGCTGGCGGCCGGAAGGCGTCATTCGGTCGGACGGCGCCGGGATGGAACCGTTCTCGCCGCGGGCAATACCGCAGGCGCTGAATGTCGTGTCGGGGGATGGGAAGACGTCGTCGCGGTGGCAGCCGGCAATGTCCATACCGCGACGAACACGGGCAGGTCCCATACGGTGGGACTCCGGTCGGACGGCACGGTGCTGGCAACGGGGTGGAATGGCGATGGGCAATGTGATGTCGCCGGATGGCGAGGCGTCACGGCCGTGGCCGCAGGCTGGCGCCGCACGCTCGGGCTACTCGCCAGTGGCCGGGTGCTCGCAGTCGGCCGCAGTTCAGAAGGGCAGTGCGAGGTGCAGTCCTGGCGTGAGATGGTCGTCCTCTCGTGTGGTGACTGGCACTCGGTCGGCGTCCGGTCGGACGGTTCTGCCCTGGCCGCGGGGAACAACCGACGTGGGCAGTGTGCCGTTGAAGGGTGGCGTGACCTGGCTGCCATTTCGGCCGGGTATCTCCATACCGTCGGCCTCAGAGCCGACGGGCGGGCAGTAGCGACCGGAGACCGGGCAACCGGGGCGTGCGAGGTCGATAAGTGGGAAGACGTGGTGGCGCTCAGCGCGGGCAGCTACCACACCGTGGGGGTCACTGCGTCCGGACGGGTCCTCGCGGAGGGAGACAACAGCTACGGACAGTGCGAAGTCGGGGATTGGCACGACGTCGTCGCTGTGACGGCCGGTTCAACGCACACCCTTGGCCTGCGTGCCAACGGCACGGTCGTGACCGCAGGCAACAATGCCGACAGACAGTGCGAAATCGATGACTGGTCCGGAATCCGGCTTCCATGAGCCCCCGGGCCCCGCCAACGTGAACTGACATGCCGCCATCCGCGGGTGCGTCGCGGCCTGAGCGCCCAGCGAGGCGGCCGCGTGCGCGTCCCCGGATTCCGCGGGCGCAGTGGATCCCTGCCGGATCGAACCACGGCATTGGACGCTGCTGATCTGCCGGGCATGCCGCCCTTCAGGATGACGGGCAGGCCTCGCAGCTGTGACTGTCGATCGCGGCGGACAAGTCGCGAGCCGCGACCCGTACGGCAGGATCCTTGTCGCCGGCGAGCATCTCCACCGTGCCTCTGCGGCCGACCACGGCTTGGTGAGCCGCTCGCTGTACGCGGGGCTGCGGAGGGTTGTCGTGGTCGAGGATCGCCTGCAGCAGTTCGATCACGCCGGGGCGGCTGGTGACGGATTCGGTGACGGCGAGCCCACAACCGGCGCCCGGGAATGCCGGGCTACGCCCGCAACGACGGCCTCAGCCGACCGGCAGGACCGACGGTTCCCGGTATCGTCCGTCGACCGGCCACGGTGGACGGCAGGGGACGGCACCTTCACGACGGGTGTACTGCCGAGACCTCGATCCGGTCAGGTGAGCGTGTCCAGGCCGATGAGGAGCTGGGCAACGTCAAGGCCCGTGGTGAGGTACTCCTCGAAGATCCGGTTGTGCAGGGCGAAGGGGGATCGATTCCTCCGGATGGTCTCGACAGCAGTCGTCGTCTCCCAGCCCAGCTCGATGAGGGCTTGGGCCACCACGAGCCCGGAGCGGTTGTAGCCGGAGTGGCAGCGGACCAGGACGGTGCGCCCGTCCCGGACGGCTCGCGCGGCGGTGCGGGCGAGCTGCTGGACTGCATGGATCTGCTCGGCCGTGAGCGGTCGGTCGGGCATTTCCGCGACCAGGTGCTCGATGCCGGGACCAGGTCCGTGACCCGGGCGGCTGAACAAGCTGATGACCAGTCCGAACTCGGTGCCGACGACAGCTGCATGCCTGTCGCCCGAGGGGTCGGTCCACTGGTGACCACCCATCCACAGCCCCGTTGTGATCTCGTTCCAGGGCGCATGGGGATCGGGCACCCCGCGGTCTTTCGAGCGCGTCTTCAACGTGACCCCCTCCAGACAGACGAACCAGTCGGCTCCCAGCCCATGTTCCACGACTCGACTTTGGGAACGTGCACGCCGTACGGCAGATGACCGTCCTCCACCGGCCCGGCCCGGCCCGAAACTGGTTGGTGTGCCGAGCTTCCGCGCTGCGATGATGCCTCTCTTTCCCAGGCGTAGGACATTTGTTCGTTTTCGTGTGTGCGGGGTGCGGCGCTGAACTCACCGCCCCGTTGTCCCGGGTCGCCCTGCCGGTCCACGCCCATCAGAAGTACGGGAACGGGACTCAGCTCCCGGTGCTCATGGAGTCGGGCACGTTCGCCGTGGAACCGGAGCCTTGGGGGCCGCCGTGGCGGACCTGGGAGGAGATCCATCCGGACGAGGCAGCCGCCCGCGGTGTGTACGCGCCGGTCTACGCCCTGTCCGACGGCGCGCCTGGCGCGGTGGTCATCGCACCCGGCGACGCCCACGGCACCGTGCTGGTCCCGGAGCGGGCCGACGGCTACTGCTGCGGCCTCGACGGGGGTGCCGGCCCCAACGTGGCCTGTGCGGCGTGTGCCCTGCCCGTGGGGAGCCGGATCGACGACTGCTCGCTCTGGCAGGCCATGTGGCTGTCCCCGAGTGCCGTGCGCCGCCTCCCGATCGACGGCGCCGATGCCGGCGCCGAGCCGCTTTCCTGGGCGCAGTTGAGGGCGGAAGGGAAGGGCACACCTCCGTTCGAGCCGATCGCCGAGTGGGGGTCGCGGCTGCAAGCGGGCCACTGGTCGAACCACCGGTGGTCGTGGAGCCCACGGTGGGAGGCGGCGGCCGGCCGGGCACTCGCGCATCTGCTCGCCGCCTCGGAGGGCCGGCCGGTCATCGTCCCGGACGGCTTGGCCACGGAGGTGTTCGGGCGTGTGCTCGACGCCGTGCTTCCCGCGGGTCGGCCGGCTCGGTGCGCCGTCCTGGCGGGACCGGGGCGGCCTGCTCCCGGCGTGGATGCCGACGTCCTCCTCGTACCGACCCATCCGCAGACCGGGGAGGTCTGGGCCCCGGGAGGCGCCGGAGGCACGGGAGGCCCGCCCGGCCCGGCGGCGTACCGGGTGCCGCTGCCGTTCGGGGTGTGGCTGTGGCTGGCCTTCCCCGAGCCGGACCCGCCCGTGCCCACGTCCGGCGTCCTCCCGTACGGCGTTCTCCGTGACGATTTCGACCCACCCGCGCCGCGCCCCCACCACCTGTTCCGCGCCGACCCGGAGATCTTCCGGCAGACGCTGGTCCGGCTGCCGGAGGTCCGCAGCCCGTGGCTGCGCGAAGTCCTGGACGACCTCATGGAGTACATGCGCGCCGGCTACTTCTAGCCGCGCGCCGAAGTCAGCCGCGCAGCGTCACGCGGGGCCGGCCGCGGCAGCTGGCGTCGTCCGCGTGACAGCCGTGAATCCGACCGTCGAGGCGTTGCTCGCCGGCATACCCGCCCTTGCTCCCGACGCCCGCAAGGCAACCCTGCCCCGCCCCAGGGCGGGTGAGCCGTCACCGCACGGCAGCCACGTCGGTGGCCCGCTGCTGTGGCCGGCCGGCCAGGAGTGGCCCCGGTGCGCGGGGCCGCACATGGTCCAAGTCCGGGAGAAGCTCTCCGACGCGGACCGGGAGACCCTGCAGCGGATCGACCGGGACGCGCGGGCCCGGCGGACGAGCCGGGGTGACAGCGTGTACGAGGTCGTCAGGGAGGAGGCCCGCGTCAGTTCCCGGATCATGGACGGCGCCCGCCGTCGAGATGCACTACCGTTCGGCCGCTTCGCTCACCGCCGCACGGGGTGTCCCCGTACCGGTCGACGCCGTGGCCTCGTACGTGCCGCGGCCGTTCCTCTTCCATCCGGTCGAGGTGACGGACCTCCCGGCTCAGGACGAACTGCCCGAGGACCTGTTCGGCGAGGCGGAGGACCGGGCCGAGCAGCACGGGGTCAGCTACCACCGCGCCCTGGGCTGCCTGAACATCCAGTAGCGACGCGCGACAGCCTGACGCAACGGCTCTCCGGATCGACGCCGATGATCCGGACGGTGAGGAGGTCGCCGACCTCGACGCCCTCCCCGGGCCGGTCCGTCACCGGCGTCCCGGCCGGTTCGGTGTGCTCCAGCAGTCCCTCGATTCCGTCGTCGCGGTCCTCGATGCGGACGTGGACGCCGGACGGTGTGAGCCAGGTGACCGGTCCGGTGACGATCCGGCCGGCCTGCTGCGCGATCACCCGCAGCGGGTCCTCTTCCTGCGATTTGAGCGACAGCGGCACCCGTTGGCGGACCATGTCGACGTCGAGGATCTCTGCGGTGACCTCCTGGCCCACCGTCAGCACGTCGGAGGGGTGGTCGATGCGGCGCCAGGACACCTCGGGCAGATTGACCATCGCGGTGAAGCCGCCGATGTCGACGAAGGTGACGCCGAAGTCGGGCATGGCCACGACGGTGCCCGTGCAGATCTGTCCCCGGCGCAGGGTGGTGAGAAACGCCCAGTCGCGGTCGTCGGCGGTCGGTTCGGTCTGCCAGCGTGCCCGCAGGACACCGTCCTCGTCGGGCAGGACTGCCGTCATGAGCGGTTGCCGTTCGTCGACGTAGAGGGACAGGACGGCTGCGGCGCGGGCACCGGAGACGTGCGCCGCGAGCTGCGCGAACCCGGTCTCGCCGGAGCCGGAGCCGGAGCCGGGGCCGGCGCCGGCGTCGGAGCCGGCGTCGGAGCCGGCGTCGGATCCCGGGTCGGATCACGAGCCGGGACCCGAGTCGGCGTCCGAATACGAGACCGAGTCG
>NZ_JBHYVA010000304.1:0-9425 GCF_042750055.1 Streptomyces sp. NPDC059456 | reverse complement strand
CAATATTTTAATGATCCGCCGACCACCGATATATACACTCTCATAGGCGTCGGCAGCGTCATTTGTGTATAAGACACCGCCCTACGACTTCGCGGCGGCGGCCCGGGCCGCGGGGGGGGCGGGGGACACGGGCCCGGGGTACGCCACGGCCGACCTGCCCGCCCTCTCCGGGGCGAGCGACGGGGGATCCGATCCGGACGCTCCCCTGGCCCGCAATCCCGGAGGGGTGGTGGGCTGCGTCTTCCACATCGGCGGGGAGGACCTGGAGGTGCACACCGTCGCCACGCGGAGGCCGCAGGCGCTGTCCGTGCTGTTCCCCGTGGTCTCGAAGGCGGCCGGCGTGGGCCCGGAGGGGCTGGTGCCGTTCGGGGCGCGGGCGGCCGCGGCGAAGGCCGGTACGGCGGTCCTGGCCCCGGGCGGGAACGTGGCCGCCGTACGGCTCGAACTCGACGGCGACGGGGACGCCTCGCTGCTGCTGACCGCCGGGGAGGCGGGCCCCAGCGGGCTGAGCCGCGGCCAGGTCGAGGGCATCGCTCAGGCCCTCGCGGTGCAGGTGCAGGGGTGAGCGGCCGGCCGGGTACGGGGTGATCGGAGGGAAACCCTCCCCCGCTCCCGCGTGCAGCACCGATAATCGCCAGGGAAGACCGCGGGAGCACCGCACCGCCGAGGGAAAGGCCGCACATGGGCACCCAGCAGGAGAAGGACGAGCTGTACGCGCTCGACATCAGCGGCGTGGAGTGGGAGGGCCCGCCCGGGACCAGCCCCGACGAGGAGCGGGTCGAGATCGCGCGGCTGCCCGAGGGCGCGGTGGCCATGCGGTCCTCGCTCGACCGGGACACCGTCCTGCGCTACACGGCGGCCGAGTGGGAGGCCTTCGTGCTCGGGGCCAGGGACGGGGAGTTCGACCTGGACCGCGGCTCGCGCTGAACCCGGCGGGCCCGGGACCGGGCCGGGGTACGGCGACGGGGCGCGCCCGGTGCGGGCGCGCCCCGTATCCGCATGCGGCTGCGGCCGGCCGGGCTCAGTAAGCCTCGGTGAACAGGCGCGAGGCCTTCACGTCGGTGGCGCGGTAGTCGCCCTTGCCGCGCTCGATCAGCTGGGCGACCTGCTCCAGCTGGTTCTTCATGTGCTCGGCCTTGGCCTTGTACTTCCCCTGGAGCGTGATGTAGGCCTGGTGCGCCTCACCGTCCCAGGTGTCCGTGACGACCTTCAGGGCCTGGTCCATCTCCTCCAGGTCCGTCACGATCTTCTTCGAGACGACGCGGATGCGGTTCGCCATCTCCTGGACGCTCTCATACCGGACCTTGGTGTGGCCGTCGGAGCCAGCCATGTTCTTCTCCTTCGCGCTGAGCTGAGCTGTGTGGGGAACGACGCAAAAAGGGCGGGTCAGATGCTGTTGAGGCCGGAGCCGCCCTGGCCGGCACCGGCCTGCACCGTCTTGAACGCCGCACGCACGTCGTCGTCCTGCGCGTTGCTGAGGTTCTTGGTCTGCGCGACCGCGTTGTGCAGCACACCGAGCAGACGACGGATCTCGTCGTGGTCCTCGTTGACGACCGTCTGGGCGGAAACGAAGCCCGAGGCACCCACACCGGTCCAGCCGGCGCTCACCGTGGCGAGGATGTCGGCCAGCTCGCGGGACTGGGTGGTGACGGCACGGGCCGTCGTCTCGATCTTGTTCTTCGCCTGGACGATCGGATCGTCTGCGAGTCCGAAATTGCTCATCCGAAGCTCCTCACTTCTCAATTCGCCGGCAGAACCGGCGGATTGCGCAGCGGAAGGGAGGTTCCCGGCGCGGATGCGAGTCACGCGGCCCGGAATTCCCCCTCCGCCTCACGCGATCCCCCGATCACAGTCGTGAAGCCTGGTGTCACTCTAGCCAGTTCATCTGACGGTCCCAACATCGGCAGGCCGCTTCCGTTGATGAACTGTGACGGTTCACTGCAAACGGCCGCGGCGCCTGCGGGCGTCGCGCACCACCGTCGCCGTGCCCGCGATGACCGCGATCAGCACGCCCGCGATGCCCAGAGCGTACGTCCCGTACCGCTCCTCGCGCTCCTGCGCCGTCTCCGTCATCCGCAGCGCCGCCGCCTCGGGGGCGGCCGCCGGGGGCGGGCCGGGGTCCGGGACGGGGGCCTTGGGGCGCTCGTGGTCCTGGGTGACCGCGCGGACCGGGTCGACGACGCCCCATCCGACGTAGTCGTCACGGCCGTTGACCGAGCGCTCGGCGGTCCCCTCGATCTGCCAGACGATCTCCTGCGGGGTCCAGTCCTCGTGCTTCGCGCGCAGCAGGGCGGCGACGCCGGCGACGTAAGGCGCCGAGAAACTGGTGCCGTTGTCGATGCACTGGCCGAAGCCGGGGACGGTGGAGACCATGTCGACGCCGGGCGCGGCCACCGCGATGAAGTCGCCGGGCTGGGAGAACGCGGCCCGCTCGTTGTTGCGGTCCGAGGCGGCCACGGCGAGGACGCCGGGGAAGGCCGCCGGGTAGGTCTTGCGCTTCTCGCCGTTCATGCCGTCGTTGCCGGCCGAGGCCACGACGACGACCTTCGCGTCGACGGCCCGCTGGACGGCCTTGCCGAGGTCGGAGTCGGCGCTCAGCGGGACGTCGGTGTCCTGGGAGATGTTGATGACCTGCGCGCCCTTGGCCACCGCGTGGTCGATCGCCGCGCCCAGCGACTGGGCGTTGCCCTTGCCCTGCCCGTCGTTCTGCCGGATCGGGATGATGGTGGCCTCGGGGGCCAGGCCGACGAAGCCGGTGCCGTCCTGCGGCCGGGCCGCGATCAGACCGGCCACCTTGGTGCCGTGGCCGACCGTGTCGGTGGTGCCGTCGCCGCCCTTGGGGTCGATGAGGTCCTTGCCCGCACCGACGTCGATGGCGCCGCTGAGCTGCGGGTTCGCACGGTCGACCCCGGTGTCGATGACCGCGACGCGGACGGGCTTGCCGCTCTTGTCCTTGCCCTTGGTCTGCGCCCAGAGCGCGTCGAGGAGCAGCCGCTGCAGGGCCCAGGGGCGGTCGGCGATCTGCTTCTTCATCGGGAAGGTGCATTCGCCGGCGCCCGCGAGGTCCAGCGCCGGCGCGCGGACGGGCCCCGGGTGCGGTGCGGCCGCGGTGGCATCCGTGGCGGCGCCGGCCGTGGTGGTCGTACCGGACAGGGCGGCGACGGCGAGCGCGGCGGTGACGAGTGCGCTGCGCGTGTACGGGGGCATGGGCATCGGCGGTGTCCTCACGAACCCTGGGGCTGGCGGGCGGAGTTGGTGTCCAGGCGCGGCCCCTTCGAGAGGAACTCGGACCAGGCGATGGGCACCAGGGCCGGGGTCACGGTCCCGTAGCCGAGCCGGATCTGCGCCTGGCTGGCCTCGGGGCGGCCGTCCGCGGCGCCCTGGCCGTTCGGCTGGTCGGGGGCACCGATCTTCGACTTCTCGGCGTCGCTGTCGCCGTTGGCCTGCACCGCGTACCGCAGGCCGGTGTCGGTGACCAGGAACAGGGCGCCGCCCGCCGTCGTCTGCCGGCCCTGGACCTGCGTGTACAGCAGTCCCGAGCCCGGGGTGACGTACGCGCTGGTGCCGCTGGCGGTGATGTCGATGGGGAACCCGGTGCCGGCCCACGTGCTCAGCGTCTGGTTGCCCTGGCCGTCGACCGAGCGCAGCACGTTGCAGACGGTGTCGCGCGCGGCGGCGCCCTGGGGCGTGCCGGCCGCGGCGGGGGCGCCCTGCGCGGGGTCCGCGGCGCCGGCCTGGTTGATCCGGTCGGACTTCTTCTGCGGCCACCTGGCCTCGCCCTTGAACGCCGTGGCGTCCGGGTTCAGCGACTGGAGG
Source organism: Streptomyces sp. NPDC059456 (assembly GCF_042750055.1). Taxonomy (NCBI): domain Bacteria; kingdom Bacillati; phylum Actinomycetota; class Actinomycetes; order Kitasatosporales; family Streptomycetaceae; genus Streptomyces; species Streptomyces sp. NPDC059456. The sequence continues at coordinate 5,609 of NZ_JBHYVA010000304.1, read as the reverse complement.
TCGACCTCGCGGGGCTTGCCGTGCATGTTGAGGCCGTCGGTCGCCGGCGCGGAGATCAGCAGCCACGCCACGAAGTCGGAGACCGGCGCGACCTTCCCGGGCAGGACGACGTAGTGCTGTGCGCCGGAGCCGGTCTGCGCCGTCAGCACCATGCCGACCTTGTTGTCGGCGGTGGTCAGGCCCTGCACGTCGGCCTTCGTGCCGGCCGCGACGGGCAGCTGCGGGAAGGCCAGGTCGTCGCCGGAGTTGAGGGTGTCCAGCCACGCCTGGGTGACCTGCTGCGGGGTGGCGCCGGTGCTGCCGACCAGCGCGTTGGTCATCTTCCCGGCGTCCGCGCCGCCTTCGGGGAACTTGTACTTCGTCCCCGTCGCGTCGACCAGGTAGCGCTCCTTGGCGCCGCCGGTGCTCTGCACGTACAGCATCTGGCTGTCGGTGACCTTGCGGGCGTCGTCCATCAGCCCCGCCTCGCGGTCGGCGAGGACGAACGTCGCGGTCTGAACGGTCTTGCCGTTGCCGCCCGGTGCCTGACAGACGGCCCAGCGCTTGGCCTTGCCCGCGTCCTGCGGGGCGGGCAGCCGGTCGGGCGCGTACGGGATGCCGATGATGGGCCCGCGCGGCGGCTTGCCCGCGTCCAGGATCTTGTCGTCGATCTGGATGACCTTGAACTTCTGCGGGTCCAGGAGCAGCCGGGCGGAAGCGAGGTTGAGCACCGGGTGCAGCCGGGTCTGGTCCTTGCCGTTCACCTTGGTCGTCAGCACCACGTACCGGGTCGTCGACTGCTTGCCGACGATGACGTTGGTGCCGGCCTGGTCCCAGCCCTTGGGCGCCTGCGGCTTGAACATCCCCCAGGCACCGAACCCGGCGAGTACGAGCGCCCCCGCCACCAGCCCGGGCAGGACCGCGCGCAGCGGACGCGGCGCACCTTCCTCGGAGCCCGTGGCGGAAGGCTGGAGGAACGCGGCCACCGTGCGCCGCTTCGCAAAGGTGTACGCGTTGAGTTCATCACGTCGTGATGCCATGACCGTCTGCTTCTCCCCGCACGGCCCGGTCGGTGAGTACGGTCCCCCGGGCCTCGATTGTCGGACCGGAGACCTACTATGCCTCTTGACGGAGGGTGCCCACGGGCCGGGTAGGGTGAGGCTGCCGCTCACTGCCTTCCGGACCCCACCATTCAGGGGTCGTCGGGGTATTCAGGGCTTGTTGGGGTGGATTGGGGAGATTCCGGGGCCCTGCGGCGGGCAGCTCCCGGCTCCGCTACTCACGGGGTACGGCCCCAGAAAGGCGAGGTGGGCGCCTGATGGCCACCGCGACGCAGCCGCAGACGGGCGCGCCGGCACCCGTACGCGGCGGGGTGACGCCGTATCCGAAGTCGAGCCCGGGCCGTTTCGGTCCGTTCCGATTGCAACAACTCGTGCTGCTCCAGATCGCCGTGGCCGCCCTGCTGGTGGCCTGGGTCGTGGAGCCGCTGCTGCTGGTTCCCGCCGGTGTGCTGGCGCTCGTCCTGGTGGTGCTCGCCGTCGTACGCCGTCATCAGCGCTCCCTGCCCGAGTGGATCGGCGGCGCGCTCGCGCTGCGCTCCCGGCGCCGGCGGGCCGCGGCCTTCACGGTACCGGCGGGCACCGAGCCGGGGCTGGCCCCGCTCGTCGAGGCCGATCCGGCGCTGCGCACCCTCACGTTCAGCGACCGCGACCGGCGGCCGGTGGGCATGGTCGGTGACGGGACGTTCCTGACGGCCGTGGTCCAGGTGGACATGGACGCCACCGCGCTGCGGCCCGACCGGAGTGCGCGGCCGCTGCCCCTGGCCCTCGTCCGGGACATCCTCGAAGTCGACGGCATCCGGCTGGAGTCCGCGCAGCTGGTGCAGCACACCCAGCCCGCGCCGGCCCCGCACCTGCCCGCACAGTCGATGGCCACCCGCAACTACGCGCCGCTCCAGGCCACCACGGGCGCCCCCGCGGTCCGGCTGACCTGGATCGCGCTCAAGCTCGACCCGGAGCTGTGCCCCGAGGCGGTCACCGCGCGCGGCGGCGGGCTCGGGGGCGCGCAGCGCTGTGTGGTGCGCGCCGCCGACCAGTTGGCGAGCCGGCTGACCGGGGCCGGGTTCCGCGCGACCGTGCTCACCGAGCAGGAGCTGACGGCCGCGCTGGCCACCTCCTCCTGCGCGAACCCGATGGCGATCACGCAGGCGGGGCGCTCGGCGAGCACCGGCCGGCGGACGGAGGAGACGGCGCGCACCTGGCGCTGCGACGACCGGCGGCACACCACGTACTGGATAGGCCGCTGGCCGCAGCTCGGCGGCAGCGGAGCGGCGTCCCTGCCGCAGTTCGTGGCGCTGCTGACCTCGCTGCCCGCGCTGGCGACGAACTTCAGCCTGACGATGGCACCGGCGGAGCGCCAGGGCGTGACGCTGACCGGCCACGTACGGGTCACGGGCCGCAGCGACGAGGAACTCGTCGCGGCCCGCCGGGAACTGGAACGGACGGCCCGCGGTGTGCGCACCGGGCTGGTCCGGCTCGACCGTGAACAGGTACCGGGGCTGCTGGCTTCGCTGCCGCTGGGAGGGGCGCGATGAGGGGCGGCTTCGGGCTGATCGGCCCGCGCCGGGAACGGCACACGGTCCCGGCGGTGGACCTGGACATGCTGGCACTGCCGGTCGGGGACGACGGCGTCGTCATCGGCGTGGACGCCGAGGGGCGCCCGGCGGTGCTCGGCGTCAACCGGCCGACGCCGTACGAGGTGACGCTGATCGGCGGTCTGTGGACGGCGCAGGTGCTGGCGCTGCGCGCGGCGGCCACGGGCGCGCGGGTCGCGGTGGAGACCGGCCGCGGGCAGGTGTGGTCCGGGCTGGCCCAGGCGGCGGGCGGCGGCCAGCAGTGCGTGACGCTGCACGAGGTCGGCCGGGTGCCGCCGCAGGGCGCGTCGGCGGGCAGCCCGGTGCTGGTGATCCGCGACTGCGGAATGCGGCCGCCGCGCGGGCGCGTGGTGGCGGGACCCTGGCAGTCGGTGCTGACCCTGCTTCCGTACCTGAGCCCGACGGCGCCGAGGCTGCTGCAGAACTCGTCGCTGGTGGGCGTCCAGCGGGTCTCCCCCGACGAGGCGGACCAGCTGGGCCGCCTGATGAACCTGCCGCGGGCGGCGGTGGATTCGCTGCCGACGCTGGGCGACGGGGTCACGTTGTGGTGCACGCCGCGGGACCGCCAGTTCGTGATGACGCAGGGCACGGAAGCCGAAACGGGCCTCCTGGGCCCCGCCCGCCGCATCGACTGACCCCGCCGCGGGCCCCGTACACGGGGGGGCCGAGCACCTCCGCCGGGTGTGCGGAACGGGGGCCGGAAAGCGCAGCCAGGCCCGTGCCCGGCCCCCGCAACACGGACCGCGGGCCCGAACCCAGAGCAAGGCCGGGCCCCTGGCCGGGCATGCGAAGCAGGGAGCGGGAACACGCCCAGGGCCCAGCCGGGGCCGCGCAAGCGGGTTGGAGAGCCCCGGCATCCGGCCCCTTCCCGGCTTCGGCCCGAGGCCGGCGCGGAACCGGGCCCCTCGCCTGGTGCACGAAGCGCGGGAGCCGCGCAACGCGGGACGGAGCGCCCCGGCGTCCACCGCCCTCCCGCCGCTCGACCCGAAGCGGGGGCGAAGCCGGACTCCCCGCCGGGGGCGGGAAGCGGCGACCGGAGCGCAGCCAGGGCCCTGCCCGGGCCGTTGCGGGGGTTGGAGAGCCCCCGGCATCCGGCCGCTTCCCGGCTTCGGCCCGAGGCCGGCGCGAAGACAGGGAGCGGGCGCGGCCGAGGTTCTCGCCGGTCTCGCAACGCGGGACGGTGAAGCCCTGGGATGCACCGCCCTCCCGGCGTTCAGCCGGGGGCGGGGCCACACCGCGCCCTCTCGCTCGTGCGCGGTACGTCGAGCCGGGCGTCTCGCGGGAGCCTGGGTGCAGGGGTGGTGCCTGCCGGGCCCTCCCGTCGCGCCGGGTTGAGCGCAGGAGCCGTGCGGAGCCGTGGGCTCGTCGGGCGTGAGACCGAGAGGCCTGGGCCTCGGGCGCAGGGGCGGGCTCCCGGCTCGCCGTTGGGGCGCACGGGCCCGTGTGGCACCGTCGGCCCCGCCGCAGTTCCGCCCGCGGTTACGGGACGTGCCCGGGGCCTCTCCGGCCCGGGGGGCCGAGCCGGCCGCCCCGCCGCATCGGCGGATGTGGTGCGCGCTTCGCGGATCAGCGGCACCGCCCGCCACCGGCCCGGTAACGGTTGCTCAGGGCGCGCCCACCCTGTAGGCAGGACGACGAGGACGACGGCCGCAAGCCGCCCGCGAGGGCCCCCGCGGCGCAGGACGTCCGACGGGGGCGGACACCGGTGTCGGCGCGCGATTAGGCTGGGCGCGGGCGCGGCGTCGAAGTGGGCGCCGGACCAGTGTTCGACAGACCAGGAGGACCAGTGAGCGGCGATCGGAACGAGAGGCGCGGCGGGACTTGGGACGTCCCGACGGACGATCAGTCCGACGCGGAGCCCGAGGTGACGGGCGAGTTCACCATCGACTACACCCCGCCGGCCTGGTACACGCAGGGCGCGACCCCGGCCACTCCCGTACCGGGCCTCCCCGAAGGCAGCGGCTTCGAACCCCACCGCCCGACGGACGTGGCCTCGCCGCCGACGATGCGGATCGCCCCGCCGGCCCCGCGCACGCCGTCGGACGCCGCAGGCTCCCCGGCTCCGGCTCCGGCTCCGGCTCCGGCTCCGGCTCCGGCCGAGTCACCCGCCCTGCCCCTCCCGGCAGCGTTCCCGCCGCCCGCGGACAGCACCCCGGCGCCCGCCGCCGACGCGCCCTTCCCGCCGGCCCCGGCCCTGCCGGCACCGGCCGAGGTGCCCGCTCCCCCGGCCCCGGCTCCCTTCGCCGCCCCGGCCACCGACGTGCCCGGACCGCTCGTGAAGCCCGTCCAGCGGCAGGACACCCCGCCCGACGGGACGGCCGTCCCGTTCGGGGACCCGGAGCCCGTGGCTGCGCCGCAGGAGCCCCAGGACGCCGTCCCCGTGCCGCCGGCACCGAGCCCCGTCAGCCCCGCGGATGCGGTTCACCCGCCCGTGGAGGCCCCCTTCGGGGGACCTGCCGGCGAACTCCCGGCGCTGCCACCCGCGTTCCCCGCCACGACGGCACCCCAGGACTCCTTCCCGTCTGCCTCCGCGCCCGCTTCGGCACCGCAGGACGGCTCGGGGCTGCCGCCTGCCCCCACACCCGCGCCGCAGGACGGCTACGGGTTCCCGCCCGCCCCGGTGCCCTCACCTGTACCTGCGCCCCCGAACGGCTTCCCGTCTGCGCCGGCATCGCAGGACGGCTCCGGATTCCCGGCCGCCCCCGCGCCCGCGCCGCAGGACGGCTTCCCGTCCGGCTCCGCGCCCACGCCGGCACCGCAGGACGGATACGGGTTCCCGCCCGCCCCAACGGCACCGCAGGACGGCTCAGGGTTCCCGTCCTCCCCCGGCCCGCAGGACGGCTACGGCTTCCCGCCGCCCGCCCCTGCGCCCGCGCCCCAGGACGGCTCCGGATTCCCGGCCGCCCCCGCGCCGGCGCCGCAGGACGGGTACGGGTTCCCGCCCGCCCCCGCAGCCGCCGCGCAGGCGCCCCGGGAC
>NZ_JBHYVA010000303.1:0-9434 GCF_042750055.1 Streptomyces sp. NPDC059456 | reverse complement strand
GTGCCATACAGCACCAGGGCCCCTCGACGCGTTCCATGAGAGAGGTTCAATGACAGCAGAGGATTCGTTCGGCCGTCTCGACGACGACGACTACCCCGCCTACACGATGGGCCGGGCCGCCGCCATGCTCGGCACCACCCAGGGCTTCCTCCGCGCCATCGGCGAAGCCCGCCTGATCACCCCGCTCCGCTCCGAGGGCGGCCACCGCCGCTACTCCCGCTACCAGCTGCGCATTGCCGCCCGCGCCCGGGAACTCGTCGACCAGGGCACCCCCATCGAGGCCGCCTGCCGCATCATCATCCTCGAAGACCAGCTCGAGGAAGCCCAGCGCATCAACGCCGAGTACCGCCGCGCCGCCGAATCATCCGCGCCGCCGTCCTCGGCCTGACCCGAGTGTGCCCGTCGGGATCGGCGGGCCTCGGTCGTCGAAGGAGTGCTATTCGGGTGCGGACGCCTCCGCCAGGTCCGCCCCGGCGTCAGCGCTGCGTGTGACCTGGTGGGTACCGTGCCAATCCAGGCACATGACCGTCGCGTCGTCCTGGAGACGGCCGCCATGCGCGCGCAGAATCTCGGCGACCAGAGCGCGGGAGGCCTCGCGGGGGTGGAGATCGCCCGTGCGCACAACCAGGGAGGGCAGATCTACCTCCACAGCGCGGCGCTCGAGCATGCCGTCGGTGAGCATCACGAGGCGGTCACCCGGCTGCAGGTCCAGCCGCTGCACCCGATAGGCGGTACGTGGCTGGATACCGAAGGGAAGATCGACCTCGGGAACGATCTGCTCGACCCTTTCCCGCCTGAGGCGCAGCGGCCAGGGATGCCCGGCGTTGACGAACTGAGTAGTCCCGTCGAGCAGGCTGACGTGCAGCAGCTGGCCGGTGACGAAGCCCCGGCTGCCGTGGTCGATGACGGCCCGGTTGGCCTCCAATGCCTGCACTTCGAGCTCGGCGCCGGCACGCCTGGCCCTGCGAAGGGCGCCCACTGCGAGGGTGGCGAGTAGCGCGGCTTCCACGTCGTGGCCCATGGCATCGGTGACGGAGAGTTGCATGGTGTCGCGGTCGACGACGTAGTCGAAAGTGTCACCGCCGACGTGCGTGGCCGGTTCCAGCGCTCCGGCGACCGTGAACTGGGCTGCCTCACACGCCAGTGAGGTGGGCAGGAGTCGGTGCTGGATCTCGGCGGCCAGGTTCAGGGGCCGTGTACGGCGACCCCATTGGTAGACGTCGGTGAAGGACCGATTGGCGATCACGATGTAGGCCAGGGCGTGAGCGGTCGCGCCGATCTGCCTCATCGCGTCTTCGTCGGGGTGATCCGGCAGGAAGAGTTCGAGCAGGCCGATGGCGTCGCCGCGGTTGGTGACGGGCGCCACGACCCTGACCCGGCTGTTGCCCTCTCGCTGGAGGGCCGGCCGCTGTGTGCGCAACGCGTCCGCGTAGAGGGTGCCGGGCAGAGCGACGCGCTCAGGGGGCTCGTCGGACTCGACGCTGTCGGCTGCCCCGAGCCGGACCACTGACGACCCGGTGAAGTCGACGATCAGGAACGAGACCGCAGCAGCGTTCAGGCGGTCCCTGAGCATCCGTGCGACGACGTCCAGTGACTCCACAGGGGAGGCGGATTCCGCTGCCGCGAGCACGCCCGCAAGGTCCACCTCCACCAGCTGCTCTCCGCCGGCGCGTCCCTGATGGGCGCCTGGATCTCGCTCCTCGATTGGGGGCATGACCGCTCCTCTCCTCCTCCGACACCGTGGGGCCGGCCCCTCCACGAGAACTGCTCCCTGACGCTCTTTCCGAGCGCCCGATGCCTTACGGTCGGCCCCCACTGCCTCGTCGCGGAGCCATCCATCTGGGGTCGCAGCCTGTGACCACGGCCGGCACAGATCCGGGAAACCCGCGAGGCCGACCGTGCTCAACCCTGCCCGAGGACCCGCACGCCAGGTGGCTGCTGCTGCCCGCGCAGGCCGCGCTGCCTGACTGGTTCACCCGAACAGCAGGCATCGGCCCTACTCGGGGACGCTGCCCGGTCACCGGCATAGCACGCGCGCCCGGAATCCTCTGAGGACCCGGTTACGAGGCAAGCACCGGGGCATGGGGATGGACGATTCAAGCCGGCGGTGTGGCTGTGGCCGCCGCCTTCGAGCCGAGCGTGAGGAGACGGGGTTGTGAGCGGTGTGTGGATGTACGCGCAGGACAGCGGCTACACGTCCCGGCAGTCACTGGTGGGGTTCACGGTTGAGGCGGCTGACGGAACCATCGGGCACGTGGACCGCCAGCAGGACCAGCCCGGCATGCAACACCTGGTCGTCGACACCGGCGTGTGGGTGTTCGGCAAGAGCATTCTGATCCCGGCCGGCGCCGTCGCCAGCATCGACACCGAAACACGGACGGTAAAGGTTTCAGGGACCCTGGAAGAGATCAAAGCCGCTCCCCAGTTCACCACCGACAGCGAAACGGCTGACCACCGCTACCTGTCAGCCGTCGGCAACTACTACCTCTCCCTCCGCCGCCCCCTCGCACCCTGACCCGAAGCCAACGGCAACTCGCCCGCCCCAGGGCGACAGCAGCCCCCGGGCAGAACATTGCCGTGCTCAGTAGACGGTGAAGGAGATGGCGATGTAGTGCGCGGTGAAGGCTGCCACGGTCAGGGCGTGGAAGACCTCGTGGAAGCCAAACCAGCGGGGTGAGGGGTCGGGGCGCTGAAGGGCGTAGACAACCGCGCCCGCACTGTAGAGAAGCCCGCCGGTCACGATCAAGGCGAGTACGGGCGCCCCACCACTGTCTAGGAAGTCGGGCAGGTAACGCACCGGTGCCCAGCCCAGGGCCAGGTAGCAGGGGGTGTACAGCCAGCGGGGAGCTCCGACCCACAGGACACGGAAGGCGATGCCGGCCAGAGCGCCCGTCCACACGATCCACAGCAGGACGGACCGCTGGTCAGGGGGGAGAAGGAGCACGGCAAGCGGGGTACAGGTGCCGGCGATGATCAGGAAGATGTTGGCGTGGTCGAGGCGACGCAGAACGGCCTCACCGAGTGGTCCCCACGTGCCGAGGTGGTAGACGGCGCTCGTCCCGAACAGCATCCAGGCGGTGACGGAGTACACGGTGCAGGCCAGGGTGGCGTGCGGCGTCCCAGCCAGGCAGATGAGGACGATGCCCGCGGCCAGCGATGCGGGGACCATTCCGGCGTGAAGCCAGCCTCGTAGCTTCGGCTTGATCGGCTCCACCAGATCGGCCGCTCGCTCGACCAGGTCGGCAACCGGGTGGGAGTCCTCGGCGGCCTTGGCACGGTGCGATCCGGAGGGAGGACCACTTGCCTCGCAGCCTCCGACCGTCGGTGCGGAAGACACACCGCCGGTTTCGACGTCGTCGCGGGACACTGCTTCCCTTCCTGCCTCGGACTGCTGGGCGTCACTGGCAACCACGTGCTCATGTTAGGAGCATGGCCCGAGACCTGCCTCGGACCACCGGGCCGGCACCGCCGGACATGGCCTGTTCAGCCGCCCCATGGTTCCGGCCCTGGAGGCCTGCCCCAACTGGGGCCGTGGAAGTCGTGTAAGTCGGCGGGCCATGGGAACGATCAGGGCTTCCGAACGGGCCTCTCCGCTCTCCTACGTTCAAGGACCGCCGATGCTTCCCGAGTTCCGCTCCCACGCATCCGCCCCCCTTTCCCACCAGCTGGAACAGCGACTGGGACTGGACCCACGCCTCGAAGCGGGCCGAATCGACGTGGAGCGCGTCGCCGACATCGCCGTCGTCGCATCCGCCCACTCCGATGGGTACGCGGCCACCGCTCACCTCCTCGGACTGCTGGCCGCGCTCCCCGCTCCCACCGAGGCCGGAGAACGCTTCTGGTCGGACCTGTGGAGGACCTCAGGCTCCCTCTACCTGCTGCCCGCCAACATCAAGACGTTCGTACTGAGTTCGCTGGCCGGAGAAGGCACCGGTCTGGCCGGTCAGATCCTCTCGGCTGTCGACGAGATGACCCCGCCCCAGCGCGTCGCAGCCGGAGAGGTAATCGGCCAGGCGCTCGCCGAATCCGACCACCTCCCCGACCTCAAGACGCAGGTCATCGGCGAGCTGTGGCTCCGGGATCTCGAACTCACCGCCTGGCGGGTCCTGCACGCGGATCACAAATCAGCTGATCCGGCTGAGCGGAAAGCCTTCCTCGACGCATGGAGGTGTGTCTGAGCGCCAGGTTTCCTCTCGACACAGCACGGCCGTAGACGGGCCATCGACGAGCGCCGCCGCTGCTGTTCGGGTCCAACGGCACCCAGAGAGCCGGTGAGGGGAGGAAGGGCGAGACGCCTCCCTCCCCTCCCCCACCGATCGTCAAGCGCCCTTCGCCTGCCTCTTCACCGCTCCCTTGACGCGGGCAGCGCGTACCCGGGCGTCGATGCCCCCTGCGACCTCCTGCTGACGTTCGTCGTCGGAGTGCTGGTAGATCATCGCGGCCTTCTCCGAGGACTGTCCGGCGCGGACCATCGTGTCCTTGAGGGTCGCGCCGGACTGGGTGGAGAGGGTGTGCCCGGTGTGGCGCAGGTCGTAGAAGCGGAAGCCCTTCGGCAGGCCGACCTTCGCGCGGGCCTTGGCCCACTTCCGGCCGAAGGTCGTGCGCCGGAACGGCGCTCCCTTCTCCCCTACGAACAGCAGCCCGTCGGGCTCCTTCTCCGCGAACCAGTCCAGGTGCCGCTTGACCTCCATGTAGAGGAAGGCCGGCAGGTGGATGGTGCGGACGCCCGCCGCCGACTTGGTGTCGCCCTCGACGCGGCGTCCGGTGTTCAGTTCCGGGGCAGCCTCGGTGATCCGTACGGCGAGGGGGTCCAGGGTGACCGAGGTTCGGCGCAGGGCCGCCTGCTCCTCCGGGCGCATCGGGCCGTAGGCGCAGAAGTAGACCATCAGCCGCCAGCGCGGGCCCATGGCTTCGGCGAGGGCGTCGACCTGGGCGACGGTCGCGGTCGAGCGCTCCTTGGCCTGCTCGCTTCCCGCGCCCCTGATGCGGCACGGGTTGCGGCGGATCAGCTCGTCGTCGGTCGCCGTCTCCATGATGGCCTTCAGCAGCCGGTAGGACTTGGCGACGGTCGTGGCGCCGGTGGCGGCCAGGCGCTCGGCCCGCCAGGTCCGCACGGTCGGCGGGGTGATCTCGTCCAGGTCGAGGTCACCGAAGCCGGGGAGGACGTGCAGGCGCAGGAGCCGGCGGTACAGCTCGTCCGTGGTGGCGGCGAGGCCCCGCTCGTCCACCCACTTGAGCGCGTACTCCTCGAAGTTGACCTTGCCCACGTCGGGGTCGGTCCAGTGGTTGCGCTGGATGTCCGCCTTGGTGAGCGTGAGCCAGTCCTGCGCGTCGGTCTTCGTCGCGAAGGTCTCCGGGGCCGTGCGCCGACTGCCGTCGGGAGCCCAGTACCGCGCCTGCCAACGACCGGACGGGAGCTGGCGGGTGGTGCCGAATTCGCGCCGCCGCTGCGGCTTGCGGGCCGCCATCAGGCCGCCTTCCCGAAGCGGGAACGCGCTTCGCGGAGGGTGGGGACGGTGCTCGCGTCGATGTACGCGGTCAGCACGCTGTCGGCGATGCGGACGTGCTTGCCGAGCTTGACGTAGCGGATACGCCGCTCAGCAATGAGGCGGCGGATAAAGCGCACGCCGGTGCCGAGGCGCTCTGCGGCTTCTTCGACCGTGAGCAGACGGTCGTTTGTCGTCACCTCCTTCACGGCACTGGATTCCTCGGCAATTGATTTCCGACTCTTCCCGCCCGCTCCATCGGCGGCGAGGATTTTTCGGGCAGGGGTTATCGGCGATCGACGCAAGAGTGTCCTCTCGTGAAATGGGCAGGGGTGTGGCTAGGAACGGGACGGCTGGCGTACCGGGAACACCAATGGTCTGGAGAATCCCCGGTTTGGGAAACCGGGGATCGTCGGCTATATTTCGCCCGCTCCGGCCGTCGGCGGGTTCCCGAGGAGGGTCTGGGGCGGGGTTCCGAGGGCGGCGGCGATGGCGACGAGGTCGTCGACATCGCAGCGCCGGACGGTGCGTTCCAGGCGCGAGAGCGCAGTGAAGGTCATGGGCCGGCCCAGGGCGCGGACGCGGGCAGCGAGCTGGCGCTGGGAGTAACCGCGGGCGACACGGGTGCGCTCGATGGCCTGGGCGGCAGCGCGGCCTGCGGGTCCGATTTCAAGAGATCGCGGTGGCATTGGTGTGTTGTAGCTTCCGCTGCGGACCTTTGGGAACCCTTTCCCTGTCTGCCGTGAGCGATGCACCGACCGTCGGCAGTGATTTCGCCGACCGGGATTCCGGGTCTACGGTTATGAGGCCGAAAAAGTTTTCAGGAGTGTTAGAGCAATCTCTGGACTTCTGGGCCTGGGGTGTGGCTGTCTTGTCCACGCACCCCGGCCCAGCCGGATTTCCCGCCCAATTTCCGAGAGGTGGCCGCCAACCCGGCCGCCAGCAAAGGAGCCGCCCCCTTGATGCCCAACACCTCCGACCCCGCTGCCGCGCCCACGAAGGCGCTCTGGCCGCCGGTGGCGGTCCCCGGCCAGCCTGATGCCGACCGCACCGCCCAGGAGGACGCAGTAGCCGAGCCGCAGACCTCCCCCTCCCAGCCCGACTCCGCCCCGATCGGCCCCCGTTCGCAAGGAGACCAGGCGCTGTTCGACCTGGCCGCGCAGATCCAGCGGTACGTGGTGCTGCCGAGCACCGAGGCGCTCACTGCGGTGACCCTGTGGGTGGCAGCCACGCACCTGCAGACGGTCTGGCAGCACGCGCCGCGCCTGGCGGTGGTGGGTCCGGCGAAGCGGTGCGGGAAGTCGCGCCTCCTGGACGTGATCACCGAGACCGTCCACGACCCGCTGATCACCGTGAACGCCTCGGCGGCGGCGATCTTCCGGTCGATCGGCGAGTCGGATCCGCCGACCCTGCTGGTGGACGAGGTCGACACGATCTTCGGATCGGCGAAGGTCGCGGAGAAGAACGAGGAGCTTCGGGGCCTGCTCAACGCGGGCTTCCAGAAGAGCCGTTACACGCTGCGCGTCGCAGGGCCGAACCACGAGGTGGTCCGCTTCCACACCTTCGCGATGGCCGCCCTCGCCGGAATCGGCGATCTGCCCGACACGATCATGGACCGGTCCGTGGTCATGCGGATGCGGCGCCGCAGGAACGGCGAGACCGTCTCGGAGTTCCGCGCCTTCCGCGACACCCCCGCCCTGCACGCCGTACGCGACCGCCTCGCCGCGTGGCTGCGCCCGCGCGGGAAGGAGGCCACGAGGCTCATGCCCGTCTCCATGCCGGTGGAAGACCGGGCTGCGGACACTTGGGAGGCGCTGGTCATCGTCGCGGACCTCGCCGGAGGCGGCTGGCCTGAGCGTGCCCGCGCCGCATGCCGGGTGATGACCGCACACGAGGCGGCCCACGATCAGGACAACTCCCTGCACACCCGCATCCTGGTCGACATCCGCCGCGTCTTCGCCGCCTGCGGCAATCCGGCTGCCCTGCCCACCAAGACGATCCTCGGCCTGCTCAACCGCGACGAGGAGGCGCCGTGGGCCGACGACGGCGCCAAGGGCCTGGGGCCGCGCCGCCTGCAACTACTGCTGAAGCCCTACGACATCGGCTCCTCCACGCGCCGCTTCCCCGAGGGAATCCAGGCCAAGGGCTTCACCCGCGCCCAGTTCACCGACGCCTGGGACAGGTACTGCCCGCCGGAAACCCCGTCGGAGCCCTCCGGGGCCTGACCGTCCCCACTCGTCCCACCCGTCCCAGGGCGACAAGCGTCGCAGCGCGCAGACCTGCCGTTATGGCCGCACGGCGTCGCTCCAGGCACCGGGGCTTGTTCCGCATAGACCCGTACCACTCGTATCAGTGCAGGTCAGGGCGGGGACGGCTCGCGAGGTCGGGACGGATCAATCCGTACCAGCACCCGCGCCAAGCCACCCTGCGCCCGAGAACCCCGCTGCCGCGCCGGACCCTCCTTGACCCGTCCCACTCGTATCGGACGAGGTCAGCACGGGGACCGGTCGCCGGGCCGGGACGAGTCCAACCCGTATCCCCACGTCACCCGTACCTGCCCTGACCAGGCACGGGACGAGTGGGACGACTTCCACCCATCCACGGCGGCCCCAGTCGGCCGCCGACTTCCCACCCATGGAGTGCACCCGCTTTGCCCGCACCTGCCGCCCCCGCATCTGGCAGCCGAACCGCCGACCAGTACGTGCTGGCCGCCGCCGGATGCGTGATCGTCGCCCTGACCGCCACAGGGTTCTGGCTCTCCTACGCCCACCTCGCCGAGGTCGCAGGACAACACGGCCTGGACGCCTCGCCTGCCAGGAAGTGGGCATGGCCCGCCACGCTCGACGCGTTCATCATCTCCGGCGAGCTGCTGATGCTGCGGGCTGGCCTGCGCCGGACCACGGACTGGTGGGCCATCGTGCTGACCGCCGCCGGCTCGATCGGCTCGATCGCCCTGAACGTCGCAGGCGTGAGCGGCGCACACGGCACCGGCAGTGTCCCGACACTGGACTACGTGGTCGCCGCGATACCCCCGGCAGCCGCCCTTGTCGCCTTCGGCGCCCTCATGCGCCAGATCCACCAGCGCCTCGTCGACCCCGAACACGCACACCGGTGCACACCCAATACCCGAGGCGGCCAACCCACCTCGGTCGCCGCATCTCGCCCTCAGGACGACGCTCCGGTCCGCGGACCCCACCCCGACCCAGAACTCGAGCAGCTGGTGGATCCCCCGAACCACTACGCCCCACGCGTGCCTGCCGCCGACGGTCCCCGAGAGCAGGAACCGCTGGTGCCCACACGCAAGGTCGGCCGACCGAAAACCGGTGAGGAGGACGAACTCCTGGCCGTCGTGGCCACGCTCGACGGGAAGCCATCCCTGAGCGCCATGCGCAAGGCCCTCAAGGAAGCGGACCACACCGTCAGCAACGAGCGCCTCGGGGTGCTGCAGAAGCGCCTCATCGAGCACCGCGCACCGTCCCCCACCGAAACCCCAACCGGGCACTGACCGATAATCACCGCAGGTCAGCACGCTGTTGTCCCGGGCAAGGGCAGCCCCTGTCCGGTCCCCGAAACCTGACGGTCCCGGACCCGACCACCGACGCGGTCCCGAACCGCGCCCCCGCTCCCATCCGGGCATAGCCCGAGCCGCCGGTCCCCATCACGCCCTCTGGCCCGGTCCCCTCGCCGGAGGTCCATGGGGGACCGTGCCCACCTGCCGACCGGGACCGGACAGCCTCCCTCGCCTGCTGGCATCCGCCCGCCTCGGGACCGTCAGGCAGCCAATTCACACTTTCCCCGCAGGAGTCTGCATGCCCTTCGAACCTCACCACACCAACACCCCGGCGGCGAGCTCGACCCTGTCGAATCCAGCCGACAACAGCTTGAAGGGGCAGACCACTTCGGCCCCAGACCAGGCAGCAAGGTATGGCGTTGGACCGTCCAAGGGCC
>NZ_JBHYVA010000302.1:0-9517 GCF_042750055.1 Streptomyces sp. NPDC059456 | reverse complement strand
CCGGCGCGGGGGCGCCGCCGGGGGGGCCCCAAAGACCCCCCCGGGGACCTTCGAGGAGTTCCCGTACCTCCCCGAACTGCCCGCCCGCGGACCGGGCGCGGACATGATCGGCCGTTCCCTCGGGCTGCTCGTCGACCTGTACGCCCACGTCGAGCCCAGCGGCTGGCGGATCAGCGACCGGCCCGGCCGGGACACCCGGCGCGCCCGGTCCTGGCTCGGCGAGGACCTCGACGCCCTGGAGGAGTTCACCCAGGGGTACGAGGGGAAGCTCAAGGTCCAGGCCGTCGGTCCGTGGACGCTGGCCACCGCCCTGGAACTGCACGGCGGCGAGGCCGTGCTCCAGGACGCCGGTGCCTGCCGCGACCTGGCCGGATCGCTCGCCGAAGGCCTGCGCGACCACCTCGCCGACGTGCGGCGGCGCATCCCCGGCGCCGAGATCGTGCTCCAGTTCGACGAGCCGTCCCTGACCGCGGTGCTGCTGGGCCGCGTCCGGTCCGCGTCCAAGTACCGGACGTACCGGGCGGTGGACCGGCAGGTCGTCGAGGCCACCCTGCGCGAGCTGTTCGCCGTCCACGACGGGGAGGTCGTGGTCCACTCCTGCGCCCCCGGGGGGCCCTTCGGGCTGCTGCGGCGGGCCGGCGCCACCGGTGTGTCGTTCGATTTCTCGTTGCTCACCGAGCGCGAGGACGACGCCCTCGGCGAGACCGTCGAAGGGGGCGTGAAACTCTTCGCCGGAGTGGTACCGGGCACCGACGCCCCATTGTCGGACCCTGCCGGTAGCGTCATGGGTGTCAGGGAGCTTTGGCGCAGGCTGGGGCTGGCTCCGGGGACTCTCGCCGAGTCCGTCGTGGTCACCCCGGCGTGGGGTCTGGCGGGCGCCTCGCCCGCCTACGCCCGCGCGGCGCAGGCGCACTGCGCCAGGGCGGCGAAGTCGCTCGCCGACAACCCTGAGTGACGAAACAGTCGGGCCACGGGAGGACAAGGGCATGGCAGCCGAACAGAAGCAGGCCGGCGACGGCACGGCCGCACCGGCGGCGGTGCGCGAGCAGCACGGGCTGCTGGCCGAGCAGGTCGAGGAGCACCGCTTCCGGTACTACGTGAACGACCAGCCGGTCGTCAGCGACGCCGAGTTCGACACGCTGCTGCGCTCGCTGGAGGCGCTGGAGGAGCAGTACCCGGAGCTGCGCACGCCCGATTCGCCCACCCAGAAGGTGGCCGGGGCGTACGCGACGGACTTCGCGTCCGTCGAGCACCGCGAGCGCATGCTGTCCCTCGACAACGCCTTCGACGACGAGGAGTTGGCGGCCTGGGCCGAGCGGGTGGCCCGGGACGTCAACACCCCCGATTTCCACTACCTGTGCGAGCTGAAGGTGGACGGCCTCGCCGTCAACCTCACCTACGAGAAGGGCCGCCTGACCCGGGCGGCCACCCGTGGCGACGGCCGCACCGGCGAGGACATCACCCCCAACGTGCGCACCATCGCGGACATCCCGGACCGCCTCAAGGGCGACCGGATCCCCGATCTCGTCGAGATCCGCGGCGAGGTCTTCTTTCCGATGGAGAAGTTCGAGGAGCTCAACGCCCGGCTCGTCGAGGCCGGCGACAAGCCGTTCGCCAACCCGCGCAACGCGGCCGCCGGTTCGCTGCGCCAGAAGGACCCGAAGGTCACCGCGACCCGCCCGCTGCACATGGTGGTGCACGGCATCGGCGCCCGCCAGGGCTTCGACATCGACAAGCTGAGCCACGCGTACGAGCTGCTCGGCGAGTGGGGCCTGCCCACGGCCCGGCACAACAAGGCGGTGTCCACCCTCGCGGAGGTCCGCGCGTTCATCGCCCACTTCGGCGAGAACCGGCACTCCGTCGAGCACGAGATCGACGGCGTCGTCGTCAAGCTCGACGAGATCCCGCTCCAGGGCCGCCTGGGGTCCACGGCGCGGGCCCCGCGCTGGGCCATCGCCTGGAAGTACGCGCCCGAAGAGGTCAACAGCAAGCTGATCGACATCAAGGTCGGCGTCGGCCGCACCGGTCGCGTGACCCCGTACGCGCAGGTGGAGCCGGTGACGGTGGCCGGCTCCGAGGTCGAGTTCGCGACGCTGCACAACCAGGAGGTCGTCAAGGCCAAGGGCGTGCTCATCGGGGACACCGTCGTCCTGCGCAAGGCCGGCGACGTCATCCCCGAGATCCTCGGCCCGGTGGCGGACCTGCGCGACGGCACCGAGCGGGAGTTCGTCATGCCGGCCGAGTGCCCCGAGTGCGGGACGGCGCTGCGGCCGATGAAGGAGGGCGACATCGACCTCCGCTGCCCCAACGCACGGACCTGCCCGGCCCAGTTGCGCGAGCGGCTGTTCTACCTGGCCGGCCGCCAGTGCCTGGACATCGAGAACTTCGGCGCGGTGGCCGCGGCCGCGCTCACCAACCCGCTGGAGCCGGCCGAGCCCCCCATGCGCGACGAGGGCGACCTGTTCGGCCTCACCATCGAGCAGCTGCTGCCCATCAAGGCGTACGTCCTGGACGGCGACAGCGGGCTGCCCAAGCACGACCCGAAGACCGGCGAGGAGAAGATCGTCACGGTCTTCGCCAACCAGAAGGGCGAGCCGAAGAAGAACGCCCTGGCCATGCTGGAGAACATCGCGGCCGCCAAGGACCGCCCCCTGGCCCGCTTCATCAACGGCCTGTCGATCCGTCACGTGGGCCCCGTCGCCGCGGAGACCCTGGCCCGCGAGTTCCGCTCGATCGAGCGGATCGAGCAGGCCACCGAGGAGGAGCTCGCCGCGACCGAGGGCGTCGGGCCCATCATCGCGGCGGCGGTCAAGGAATGGTTCGCCGTCGACTGGCACCAGGAAATCCTGCGCAAGTGGCGGGCGGCCGGGGTGCGGATGGAGGAGGAGGGTTCCGGCGAGGAGGAGGGGCCGCGCCCGCTGGAGGGCCTGACCGTCGTCGTCACCGGCACTTTGCAGAGCCACACCCGGGACGGTGCGAAGGAGGCCCTGCAGAGCCGCGGGGCCAAGGTGACCGGATCCGTCTCGAAGAAGACCTCCTTCGTCGTGGTCGGTGAGAACCCGGGCTCCAAGTACGACAAGGCCGTGCAGCTGAAACTGGCCATCCTCGACGACGCGGGTTTCGCGGTCCTCCTCGAACAGGGCCCCGACGCGGCCCGCGAGGCGGCGCTCCCGCTGGACGACGGCGGCGCGACGGAGTAGCGAAGGCGAACGGATGCGTGGCATGCGGCCGTACGGGCGGGCGCACGCCAGGCGCAACGCCCGGTGGTAAAAGGCCGGTACAGGGCTGTTCGCAGGGCGGTGACCTGTCGGATCATCGGACGGGTGACCCGGGGGTCCTGGTCCCAACTCACCCGTTCGGCGGATACCGTACTGATGAGGATGGCCGGGGCGCATTCGGGCAACCGCCGCCGACCGCTGCCCCTGGGAGCCTCTCGCGTCCTACTGTTGAGGGGGGCGCCTGTCGTGCACGGCTGCGTGATGCGCTTCCGGCCGTGATGGCATGACATCGGGGCCATCGCGTGGCATCGGCATTGCCGGCTGTGAGAGGGACGGGCATGAAACCCACCGAAAGCGCCGACCCGTCACCTGATGTCGGCGGGGAGATCCCGTCCATGCGGACGGGCCGGCTCGGCGTCCTGGGACCCAGGACGCCGGACACCCGCCCGCTCGACGGCGGCACGGGACCGGGACGGGCGGCGCAGCGCACCGTGCTGCCCCTCGTCGTCGTGGGCCTGTCCGCCGTCGTCCTCGCGGCCGGCATCGTCTCCGCGCTGAGCGGCCGTCACGCCCTGTTCCCCGGCGGCCCGGTCGGCTGGGCGCTCGCCCTGCTGACCGGCATCATCGTCGGCCACCTCGTCGCGCTGGGCCGCGACCGCTGGTGGGGCGGCACCGGATCGGGCGCGGCCCTCACCCTCGGCGTGCTCGTCCTCTACGGGTGGGTGCCCGCGGGACTCGTCTCGCTCGCGGTGGTCTCCCTCGTCGGAGCCGCGCGCCGGCACCGCTGGCGGCAGGGGCTGCTGCACGGCGCCACCGACATCCTCGGCATCGGCGCGGGCGCCCTCGTCCTGGCCGCGTTCGGCCAGGCGCCGACCGTGGAGAGCCCGTGGCGGCCCACCACCTGGGGGCTGGAGGCGGCCCCCGAGATCGTCCTGGTGGCCCTCGCCTACCTGCTGGTCACCAAGGTGCTGCTGTGGCTCGCGCTGACCCCGCGCGGCGGGGCCCTGCCCACCGTCGCCCGCACGGCACTGCTGCGGCAGGCCTTAGTCGCCGTCGCCCTGCTCGGCATCGCCCCGCTGATCTGCGTCGTCGCCGTGACGCAGCCGGTGCTGCTGCCGCTGTTCGCCGTACCGCTGATCGCGCTGGACTCCACCCTGTGGATCGCCCGGGCCCGGGCCGAGGAGCAGCTGCGCGATCCGCTGACGGGCCTGCCGAACCGGCAGTGGCTGCTGGAGCGGGCGTGGTCCGCCCTGGACGAGGCTGAACGTTTGGGCACCCGGTCGGCTCTCGTGCTGATCGACCTGGACCGGTTCCGCGCGGTCAACGACACGCTCGGCCACCTCGCCGGGGACCGGCTGCTGCTCCAGATCGCCGACCGGCTGCGCCAGGCCCTGCCCCAGGACGCCGAGGCCGCGCGCCTCGGCGGCGACGAGTTCGCCGTACTGCTGCCCGTCGCCGACTCCACCACCAGCGCCCAGCGGGTCGCCCGCCACCTCGTCGCCGAGCTGAGCTCGCCCCTGGACCTGGACGGCCTCACCCTCGTCCTGGAGGCCAGCGCCGGCCTCGCCGTCTTCCCCGACCACGCGCTGGACGCGGAGGGGCTGCTGCGCCGCGCCGACGTCGCCATGTACCAGGCGAAGCGGGACCGCACCGGCGTGGAGGTGTACGAGTCCAAGCGGGACAGCAACACCCCCGACCGGCTCGGCCTGCTCGGCGATCTGCGCCGCGCCCTCGACGCCGGTGAAGTGGAACTCCACTACCAGCCCAAGGTCCGCTTCGACGGCCAGGTCGCCGGGCTCGAAGCCCTGGTGCGCTGGGTGCATCCGGAGCGCGGCCGCGTGTCGCCGGACGAGTTCATCGCGATCGCCGAGACCTCGGGGCTGATGCCCCACCTCACCGAGTACGTGCTGGAGACGGCCCTCGCCCAGGTGGCGCGCTGGCGCGCCCAGGGCCTCAAGGTCCCGGTGGCCGTCAACGTCTCGCCGCGCGACGTCCACACGCCCGGCTTCGCCGGCGCGGTCGCGGCCCGGCTGGCCCGGCACGGGGTCCCCGCCAGCGGCCTCCAGCTGGAAATAACGGAACACGTCCTGCTGGAGGACCCGCAGCGGGCCGCCGACACCATGGCGGGCCTGACCGGCCACGGCGTGAAGATGTCGCTCGACGACTTCGGCACGGGCTACTCCTCCCTGGTCCACCTGAGGCGGCTGCCGGTCAGCGAGCTGAAGATCGACCGCTCGTTCGTGGCGCGGCTCGCCGTGGACGCCCAGGACGCGGAGATCGTCCGCTGCACCGTCGACCTGGCGCACTCGCTCGGGCTGCTCGTCGTCGCCGAGGGCGTGGAGGACGACGAGACCTGGGAGCGCCTGCGCGACCTGGGCTGCGACGCCGTCCAGGGCTGGCTCGTCGCGGCCGCCATGCCCCCGCAGGAGGCCACGGCCTGGCTGCTGGCCCGCGGCGAGCGCGGCTGGCGCCGCCCGGCGGACATCACGGCGGAACTGGCGGCCTCCCCGGCCCCGGCGGAGACCCCGGCCCAGTAGCCGGCGCCGGGTCCGGGGGACCCCCGGGGGAAACGGTTTCACGGGTCCGGGGCCCGGCCCCATAGGATTGGGCACGAAACTACACACTCACCACCCCCAGAGGATCGCTGCATGCCTGGCATCACGCGCGAGGAGGTTGCCCACCTCGCTCGGCTGGCACGTCTGGAGCTCAAGGCCGAAGAGCTGGACCACTTCGCCGGACAGCTCGACGACATCATCGGCGCGGTCGCCCGCGTTTCCGAGGTCGCCGACCAAGACGTCCCGCCGACCTCCCACCCGCTGCCGCTGACGAACGTCATGCGCGCGGACGAGGTCCGACCGTCGCTCACCCCCGAGCAGGCGCTTTCCGGCGCTCCCGCCCAGGAGCAGCAGCGTTTCAAGGTGCCGCAGATCCTGGGGGAGGACTAACCACCATGACCGACCAGATCATCAAGCTCACGGCCGCGCAGACCGCCGAGAAGATCGCCTCCGGCGAGCTCACGGCCGTCCAGGTCACCGAGGCCCACCTGGCCCGCATCGACGCGACCGACGAGAAGGTGCACGCCTTCCTGCACGTCGACCGCGAGGGTGCCCTCGCCCAGGCGCGCGCCGTCGACGCCAAGCGCGAGCGCGGCGAGAAGCTGGGCCCGCTGGCCGGCGTCCCGCTCGCCCTCAAGGACATCTTCACCACCGTCGGGGTCCCGACCACCGTCGGTTCGAAGATCCTCGAAGGCTGGATCCCGCCGTACGACGCCACCCTGACGCGCAAGCTGAAGGAAGCCGACGTCGTCATCCTCGGCAAGACCAACATGGACGAGTTCGCCATGGGGTCCTCCACCGAGAACAGCGCGTACGGGCCCACCGGCAACCCCTGGGACCTCACCCGCATCCCCGGCGGCTCCGGCGGCGGCTCCGCGGCCGCCCTGGCCGCCTTCCAGGCCCCGCTCGCCATCGGCACGGACACGGGCGGCTCCATCCGCCAGCCCGCCTCCGTCACCGGCACGGTCGGCGTGAAGCCCACGTACGGCGGCGTCTCGCGCTACGGCATGGTCGCCTTCTCCTCCTCCCTCGACCAGGGCGGGCCGTGCGCCCGTACGGTCCTGGACGCGGCGCTGCTGCACGAGGTCATCGCGGGCCACGACCCGATGGACTCCACCTCCATCGACGCCCCGGTCCCGCCGGTCGTCGAGGCGGCCCGCAACGGCTCCGTCGCCGGCATGCGGATCGGCGTCGTCAAGCAGTTCGCCGGCGAGGGCTACCAGGCTGGCGTCGTCCAGCGCTTCAACGAGTCCGTCGAGCTCCTCAAGGAGCTGGGCGCGGAGATCGTCGAGCTGGACTGCCCCTCCTTCGACCTCGCGATGGCCGCGTACTACCTGATCGCGCCGTCCGAGTGCTCCTCGAACCTGGCCCGCTTCGACGCCATGCGCTACGGCCTGCGCATCGGCGACGACGGCACCAAGTCCGCCGAGGACGTCACCGCGCTCACCCGCGAAGCCGGCTTCGGCGACGAGGTCAAGCGCCGCATCATCCTGGGTACGTACGCGCTGAGCTCCGGCTACTACGACGCGTACTACGGCTCCGCCCAGAAGGTCCGCACGCTCATCACCCAGGACTTCGAGAAGTCCTTCGAGCAGGTCGACGTGATCGTCTCCCCGACCACGCCCACCACCGCGTTCGCGATCGGCGAGCGCACCGACGACCCGCTCGCTATGTACCTCGCGGACCTGTGCACCATCCCGACCAACCTGGCCGGCAACTCCGCCATGTCGCTGCCCTGCGGCCTGGCCCCGGAGGACGGTCTCCCGGTCGGCCTGCAGATCATCGCCCCCGCCATGAAGGACGACCGCCTGTACAAGGTCGGTGCCGCCGTCGAGGCCGCCTTCGTCGCGCGCTGGGGTCACCCGCTGCTTGAGGAGGCTCCGTCGCTGTGAGTTCGAGTGCGCTGTCCAAGGCCAAGGGCTTCAAGAAGTCCAAGTCCGGTACGTACCTGTCGATCGGCACCACCGCCTTCGGTGCCATCAGCGTGATCAAGCAGGCCCGCAAGGCCCGCACCGAGCACGACGTGCTGAAGCTCGTCGACGCCGCCGTGTCCGCCGCCGCCATCGTCACCGGCCTCGCGATCCTGTACCGCGAGCTGAGGCGCCTCGGCGACGACGACGTCCTGCTGGGCTGAGAGGGAAAGTTTCACCGTGACCACCTTCACCGAACTGCTGTCGTACGAGGACGCTCTCGCCTCGTTCGACCCCGTCATGGGCCTCGAGGTCCATGTCGAGCTCGGCACCAGGACCAAGATGTTCTGCGGCTGCTCGACCGAGCTGGGCGCCGAGCCCAACTCACAGACCTGCCCCACCTGCCTCGGTCTGCCCGGCTCGCTGCCCGTCGTCAACGCGATCGGCGTCGAGTCGGCCATCAAGATCGGCCTCGCGCTGAACTGCGAGATCGCCGAGTGGTGCCGCTTCGCCCGGAAGAACTACTTCTATCCGGACATGCCGAAGAACTTCCAGACCTCCCAGTACGACGAGCCGATCGCCTTCAACGGCTACCTCGACGTCCAGCTGGAGGACGGCGAGATCTTCCGCGTGGAGATCGAGCGCGCCCACATGGAGGAGGACACCGGCAAGTCGCTGCACGTCGGCGGCGCCACCGGCCGTATCCACGGCGCGTCCCACTCCCTGCTGGACTACAACCGCGCCGGCATCCCGCTCATCGAGATCGTCACCAAGCCGATCGAGGGCGCGGGCGTACGGGCCCCCGAGGTCGCCAAGGCGTACGTCGCCGAGCTGCGCGAGGTCATCAAGGCCCTCGGCGTCTCCGAGGCCCGCATGGACAAGGGCCAGATGCGCTGCGACGTGAACCTGTCGCTGCGCCCGACCCCCGAGTCCGAGTTCGGCACCCGCAGCGAGACGAAGAACGTCAACTCGCTGCGCTCCGTCGAGCGCGCCGCCCGCTTCGAGATCCAGCGCCACGCGGCGGTGCTGTCGTCCGGCGGCTCGATCGTGCAGGAGACCCGGCACTTCCACGAGGAGGACGGCTCCACCACCGCCGGCCGCATCAAGGACAACGCCGAGGACTACCGGTACTTCCCGGAGCCCGACCTGGTCCCCGTCGCCCCCGCCCGGGACTGGGTCGAGGAGTTGCGCGCCGGTCTGCCCGAGATGCCGCGCGTGCGCCGCAACCGGCTCCGCGAGGAGTGGGGCGTCAGCGAGCACGACATGCAGTCGATCCTCAACGCGGGCGCGGTGGACTCCATCGTCGCCACCATCGAGGAGGGCGCCGACTCGACCGCCGCGCGCAAGTGGTGGATGGGCGAGCTGGCCCGCAACGCCAACGAGCAGGGCGTCGTCGTCGACGAGCTGCCGATCACCCCGGCGCAGGTCGCGCGCGTCGCGGCCCTGGTCGCGGCCGGCGAGCTGAACGACAAGCTGGCCCGCCAGGTGCTGGAGGGCGTCCTCGGCGGCGAGGGCACCCCGGACGAGGTCGTCGAGAAGCGCGGCCTGAAGGTCGTCTCGGACGAGGGCGCGCTCGGCGCGGCCGTCGACGAGGCCATCGCGGGCAACGCGGCCATCGCCGACAAGATCCGCGGCGGCAAGATCGCGGCCGTCGGCGCCCTGGTCGGGGCGGTCATGAAGACCACCCGCGGCCAGGCCGACGCGGCCCGCGTCAAGGAGCTCATCCTGGAGCGCCTGGGCGTCTCCGAGTAGCACCCCGCGTACGACGGCGGGCCCGCGCCGGGTCAGCGGGGGGGGGGCGCCCGGGGGGCGGGGCGGGGCCCCGCGGCCCGGG
>NZ_JBHYVA010000301.1:6391-9528 GCF_042750055.1 Streptomyces sp. NPDC059456 | reverse complement strand
GAGTTGGGGCAGCTGGGCCGCGAGCCCGAATGTGAAGGTCGTCAGCGGTGATTTCAATGCTGATGGCAAGACCGATCTCGCTCTGACCGGTGCTACCGACCCGGACTGCCTGCCGGTGGCGACGTCCAAGGGTGACGGGACCTTCACCACCACCTGCAACGCCCCCGTCGGTGGTTACTGGGGTTTTTGGGCTTCCTCGCCCGGCGTGAAGGTCGTCAGCGGTGATTTCAATGGTGATGGCAAGACCGATCTTGCTCTGACGGGTGCTAGCGGCTGGGACTGCTTGCCGGTGGCGACGTCCAAGGGTGACGGCAAGTTCGACGTTACCTGTGGGGCGCCTGGGCTGAGTTGGGGCAGCTGGGCCGCGAGCCCGAATGTGAAGGTCGTCAGCGGTGATTTCAATGCTGATGGCAAGACCGATCTCGCTCTGACCGGTGCTAGCGGCTGGGACTGCCTGCCGGTGGCCACGTCCAAGGGCGACGGGACCTTCACCACCACCTGCAACGCCCCCAAGGGCGGCTACTGGGGCTTCTGGGCCTCCTCGCCCGGGGTGACCGTGATCTAGTACCGCCATCGCTTTCCAAGACGAGGTCACAGCCCCACGGGCTGTGACCTCGTCGCCGCATGGTCCTCCCGCCGAGCCGGCGCCCCTACCTGACCTGCGGGCTCGTCGCTCGCCGCCGCCCGGACCTCGATCACCGGCGACACCGTTCTCCTGCCGCCCCTTCTCGGCGCACCCGCCCCATCGACACACATCGACGCGGCCTACGGACCGGGCACCGTCACAGACTTCGACCGCACGGTACGTTCTTCCTTCCGTGTCCGGACAGCCGCCGAGCAGGTCCGATCGAAAGCGCTGCCTCGGTCCTCGCCATCGCAGAAGTCACCCGTGTCCTCCCAATCGCCGGCCGTCAGGTGGTGCGAGAGCGGTGGCGGGACCGCACTCAAGCCCCCGAGGTCCGGCTGGATGATTGCGGTGACCCGTGGGCTCCGCACCTCTGACAGGGAGAGCAAGCCACCAGCACCGGCTGTTCATTCAATGCCAGCCAGCTCGCTGTTGCCCCTGCCTTCCTTGTGCTTGTTCCGTGAGAGGCTGCCCGGCGAACACCAGGACATGGATGGAGAGCTGGCGGGATGGGTTTCGAGGGCGAAGTCTGGCGACTGATGCGGCAGGAGGATCTGCTCGGCGAGATCGTGATTGACGAGGCCGACTTTCCATGGCTGAACGGTCGCTTCGTTCCAACGCCGACGTTCGGAGAGGTGAAGCCGTGGTTCGACGAGTCGCTGGCTCTGATGGAGGCGGAGGAGTACGAGCAGTTCGACGACTCGTACGACCGGATCGCGGACACCTTGTCGTTGGAGGCTCCGTCCGGTCCGGTCGCGGAGTTCCTTCTGCACATCAGTGACGCTCGCGCTTCGTTCAGGTGGAGTGACGAGCCGTTCGATGATGCCTGAGCCCGCCAGGCCCTGGGGAACTGCGTGACCACAGACCGTGGGGAATGACGCCGCCGTCGAGGCGAAGATGAGCACGGGGTGCGGGGCGGTAGCCCAGGCGGGACGTGTACCAACCCCGGTTCGGTCCGTGGCAGTCCGGGGAGGGGTACCGGCGGGGGCGGTCTGGCAAGGCTGAAGCGCATCGTTGTCCAGGCCGATTGCTTGATCGCGCGGGGGCAGTCGTGTCGTTGCTCATCTGGGTCTGATGGGCAGGCCCGTCCGGCGAGGCAGCCCTCCACGAGGTCACTGCGGTACTGGATGTGTCGCAGGCCGCGCCGGATGCGCTGGATGAGCTGTTCGGGTGCCGAAGGCGACGCTGGAGAGCCGGCCGCGTCGCAAATGGGACCGGATCCCTTCGACGGGGTTGAGGCCGGGTGCGCACGGCGGCCGGCAGCAGACGGTCAGCAAGTCCCGGGCTTGGGTGAACTCCTCCTGGTCGGCGGCTTTGTGGACGTTCAGGTCGTCCCGGGCGAGCAGGATCGGCCACCGACCTGCTGGTGCGCTGCGATCAGCAGACGCCAGGAGAAGCGGGCGCCCGTCGCGCCGGCCGCCGTCCCGGCGCAGCCGGACGATCACCCGGGACCGGTGGCCGTGTTTGCAGCAGGTCGGTGTGGCAATGGACACCCGTCTGCGGGCACAGCCGCAGACGCGCACCACCGAGGTCCGGGCGTGCTGCCACCCGGTC
Source organism: Streptomyces sp. NPDC059456 (assembly GCF_042750055.1). NCBI lineage: Bacteria > Bacillati > Actinomycetota > Actinomycetes > Kitasatosporales > Streptomycetaceae > Streptomyces > Streptomyces sp. NPDC059456. The sequence continues at coordinate 7,349 of NZ_JBHYVA010000301.1, read as the reverse complement.
TCGAGCACCGCGGCCGCGCTCTGGACTTCGGCCGCCCGCCCGAGCACGACCTCCGCCACATCCGCACAGTCCGTCGTGGACGCGATCTTGCATGTCGGCCTGACCGGCGTTCGGTGACGCCGTCTCCCTGATGGCGTCCCGAACCTTCTGCGGGATCAGATTCGTCCAGCCCAAAGCGCTGTCAGCGGGGCGGTTCCAGGACGTCGGGAGTGCCGTTCCCACGGCGGGATCGCAGGCAGCAGGAAGGTACGATTGCTTCGACGCCCCGGACACCAGCGGACTCTCGATGGGCTGGCGCGGGACCTTAGCCGTCGACGTCCCGTCGACCATCGGTAGCAGCGTTGCGGTCGTGGGATGCCGACGTGGCGTCGTGCCGGCCCGGCCGGGTGGGGACATCGGGGGGCCGTTCCACTGGCTGGTCGAGGGCGGCTTGTCCGTTCCCCGGAGCCGGTACGCGACGAGCCGGCCCGTGCGTGACCGCGGCGGGTACTTGACCGCGGCGGGGACTTGATCGTGCGGCTCCCCCCCGCAGGGCGGGCCGCACCAGCCGGCTACTGGCTGGTGTCGCGGGTTTCGCCGTTCCGCTTGCGGATGGAAGTCCAGATCTTCTTGGCTGTGTATCCGAGCACGGCGATAAGGATCGCGGCGACGACGTTGCCGAGGACGTCGTGGGTGGGGAAGGCGTACAGCGTGGACCGGCTCATGATGCTCTCCTTGGCCGTGGGTCCGATCGGGTGAGCAGAGCTTCGCCCCGGGAACGGTGTCCAAGGGCTGACCTGGAACGTTGTGCCAGGTCAGGTGGCATGCGAGCGTGGTCATCGCGTGGTCACGGGTGGACGGAACGACGGGGGAGGGGTGCGGTGGCACCGCAGCGGGAGATCGACGAGGACACGGCGGGCGGGCCACAGGGCCGCGAGCGGGTCGACGAGTCCAGCGCCCCCCCCGTACCGCCTGCGGG
>NZ_JBHYVA010000301.1:0-6381 GCF_042750055.1 Streptomyces sp. NPDC059456 | reverse complement strand
GGGTCGACGTGACCAGGGACACCTCGGTACGCGAGTCGGCCGACTGCTTCGGGCGCAGCAGCTCCAGCTGGGGGAACTACCTCAACGGCACCCAGCTCATCCCCAAACAGCTCGTCGGACGGCTCGTGGAATCCTTCGTGCCCCCCGGTCCGGGGCTCAAGACCAAGGCGGTTCACGCGCTGGAGCTGTGGAACTCCGCCGACACCGAGCGCCGCGCCGGCCGCTCCCCGTCCGGCGGCCGCGAGCTCCGGCTCGGCGGCGAACGGGAGCGAGCCCGCACGGAGCGCCGACTCGGACAGGCTCGACAGCGGCCGGGCCGGGTACAGGTCCGGCAGGAACGTGCGCGCAGCCGCCGCATGACGGCCGAGGAGCAGCAGGAGTTCTGGATGGCCGGGGTACTGGCGGCCCAGGAGGGAGATCCGGCGCCTGGAGCGCGAGGCACACGGTCTGGCGGTCGCACCCTCCCCGCTGCCCGTACCCGCATTCGGGGATGCTGCCGCGGGCGACGTGGACGACGACTCCGACTTCGAGGCGCGGCTCGGGCACGTCACCGCCGAAGGCCTGGAAGACGAGGCGCTCATCGAGGAAGACCTCCAGCCCGGTACCTCGCCCGAGCACGAAGGGCCTGCCGAACCGCTCGCCCAGGCGGTCCGGGACCCCGTCCAACCGGTGTCCAATCAGACGTTGGACAAGCCCGCCACCGGCAATGACGGGCCGCTCAAGACCGTGCCGGCGTCCAGCGCCGACCTTGACGACCGGTTCAGCTCGCTCCTGCGTCGTCGTTCTCATGGCCGCTGTACTGGCTGGTATGCCTTCCGGTCGGGAGAGCAGAGTCAGCCCGCCAGTGCCGCGGTGATCTGGCGGGTGGTCTGCGCGGCGACCCGGGGGTTGGTGGCGGCGTACGCGACGTACGCGTTCAGACCCGTCGCCAGCGCCCAGCCCCGCCCCCGGATCCAGGTGTCCTCGTCCACACCCAGCGCCGTGCGGAACACGGTTCGGCTGCGGGACGACATCAGGGTGAAGGCGATCGTCAGGTCGCAGGCCGGATCGCCGAGCCCGAGCTCGCCGAAGTCGATGACAGCCTTCAGCTCGCCCCGGGCCGTCAGCAGGTTCCCGGTGTGCAGGTCGCCGTGACACCACACCGGGGCCCGCCCCCACGCCGGGGCGGCCAGGGCGGCGTTCCACAGCGCGGTCATCGCCCCGGCATCGAACACCCCCGCCAGCGCGGCAATGGCCGCCCGCGTCCCGGCGTCCCGCTCTGCCAGCGGCGCCCGCACCTCGCCCCCGCCGTCCGCCGGGCAGGCCACCAGCGCCGTCAGGAACCCCGCGAGCGCCCGGGCGGCCGGTACCGAATCACCGAGCACCTCCGCCGTCGCCGTCTCCCCTTCGATCCAGCGGGACACCGCCCACGGCCACGGGTACCCGCACCCGGGCTCGCCCAGAGCCACCGGCACCGGCACCGCCAGTGGCAGCCGTGGGGCGAGCCGGGGCAGCCGTCGCAGCTCCTTCGCTGCCTGGCCGACGGCGTCCCGGTGCTGCGGCAGCCGCACCGACAGCTCCCCGCCGAGGCGGTGGACCACGTGGTCGGACCCGGCCGGCTCGACCCGTTCCAGCGGCAGCCCCGCCCACTGCGGGAACTGCGCCTCGACGAGCCGGCGCACCAGCACGGCATCGATCGCGGGCGGGCTGTCGGCTGTGCTCACGCGCGGCTCCTGATCCCGGCCCGCACGACGACGGGCGATACATGGTCCAGACCATCTCATCCCGGCCGGCCCTTTCTCGTCGACCGCTTTCCCGGCCCGCGCCCACCAGGCCGACCGGGCCGGGCCGGCCGGCGCAATCCGCTCACGCCTACGCAAACGCAAGATCCGCGCCGTGATCCCGCAACCGGACGACCTGCCGGATTCCTCCGCACGCCTTCCGCGGACGCGGGCGGACGGGATGGCCGACAAGACTGGTAACAGCGTTACCCATTGGATACGTTGTTTCCCATGAGCACTGCCTATCAGGAAGCCCAACGCGTCGGCCAATCCGCCGTGCGCACCACGATCCTCGACCACGCCATCGAGCTCCTTGTCACGGAGGGACCGGCCGCACTGACGATGCGTCGGATCGCCACCGGGATCGGCGCCTCGACCAAGGTCCTGTACACCATGTTCGGCGGCAAGGAAGGTCTGGCCGACGCGCTCTACCGGGAGGGGTTCGCCCGGCTGCGCCGCGCGCAGCAGCGCGTCCCCGGTCGCGCGGACGACCCCTTGGCCCACCTCAACGATCTCGGGGACGCCTACCGTGCGCACGCCCTCGCAGAACCGGCCTACTACCGGGTGATGTTCGAGCAGGCCGTGCCCGGCTACCGGCCGGGCTCCGAAGCCCTGAACGAGGCGGAGACCGCCTTCGACACCTCGGTGGCCGCCGTCCAGGCGTGCATCGACGCCGGGGTGTTCCGGCCCGGAGAGGCGTACGAGATCTCCAAGCTCCTCTGGGCGGCGGCACACGGGGCGGTGAGCCTGGAGATCGCCGGTCACTTTCCGCCGGACGCCGCGGCGCGCCGCTACGCCGCGCTGCTGGCGGCGGTGGGACGGACGTTCCTCGCCGCCGAGCAGGGACAACGACAAGGACAAGGCCGTCGAAAAGCACAGGGGCAAGCACAGGGGCAAGCACAAGGGCAGGGGCAGGGACTGGCATGACGATCACCAACCGCTATCTGTCGGGGAGCTTCGCGCCGGTCACCGAGGAGGTCACCGCGTTAGACCTGCCCGTCACCGGACGGATCCCCGCCCACCTCAACGGCCGCTACCTGCGCACCGGCCCCAACCCGCTCGGCATCGAGGACCCCGCCGCCCACATCTGGACGCTCGGTGCAGGCATGGTGCACGGGGTGCGCATCCGCGACGGCCGTGCCGAGTGGTACCGCAACCGCTGGGTGCGCTCCGGCGCGGTCGCCGACCGGCTCGGGGAACCACGGCGCGGGACCCCGTTCGACGAGCGCCTGGACATCGCGCCGAACGTCCAGGTCGCCGGGCTCGCCGGCCGCACGTTCGCCCTGTTGGAGGGCGGGATACGTCCGTACGAGCTCACGTACGACCTCGACACGGTCGGCCCGTGCGACCTCGGGGCGACTCCCGAGGGCTACAGCGCCAACGCCCATTCCGTCTTCGACCCGCACACCCGCGAGCTGCACTCGCTCGCCTTCCTCTACGGCTCGGAGCGAGTCCAGCACATCGTGATGGACGAGACCGGCACGGTGGTGCGGACCAGCTTGATCCACGCGCCCGGCAACCCGTACATGCACGACTTCGCGCTGACCGAGCACCATGTGATCCTCTTCGACGCCCCCGTGGTGTTCAGCGCCGCGCATCTGCCGACCGGCGTCCCCTTCGTCTGGGACGACGCGCACCAGGCGCGCGTGGGTGTCATGCCGCGTACGGGAGGCGAGGTGCGCTGGTTCGAGGTCGCGCCGAGCCTGGTCGGCCACACCCTCAACGCCTACGAGGTCGGCACCGGCGACGGCACGGACATCGTCGTCGACATCGTCCGCCACCCCGAGGGCTTCAACATCAGGAACTTCGGCACCAGCCGCCCCACCCTGGACCGCTGGCACATCGACCTTGTCACCGGAAGAGTGCGGGAGGACCGGCTCGACGACCGCACCCAGGAGTTCCCCCGGGTCAACTCCCGCTGCGTCGCCCGCCCCCACCGCTACGGGTACGCGGCCGCCACCGAGCTGTACGCGCCGCCCGCCGCGCCCACGGATCCGCGGCCGGACACCGGGTTCAGCAGCGCGCTGCTCAAGCACGACCTGGCACGCGGTACGACCGAGGCGCACGAGTTCGGCCGGTTCGGAGCCGTCGGAGAGGGGGTCTTCGTCCCCGCCGAGTCGCCCGCCGCCGAGGATGACGGCTACGTGATGGCGTACGTGCACGATCCCGAGCGCGGCGCGGCGGACCTGGTGATCCTGTCCGCCCAGGACTTCACGGGCGAGCCACTCGCCCGCATCCACCTGCCCGTCCGGGTCCCGCTCGGGCTGCACGGCAACTGGGTCCCCGGTGACCCGTGGGATCCGCAGGGTCCGCGCCCGTAGCGGAGCACCTCTCCACGCCCGTGGAATGCGCCGGCTCACGCCCGACGGTCAAACGCTCCGACTTGGCCGGCCCGTCGCCTGCGCCCCGGCCCCGTCGGGGGCCGGGGCGGTCGGCCGACAGGGCAGTGGAAGTGCGGCAGGAAGCGCTCGAAGGGGTGCTCGCGTAGCAGGTGTGCAGCACCAGGATGCCCGCGTTGTCCGCGCACGGGCTGGTGTTCTTGTGCTTGATCATCCAGGCGCCCGGCTCCTCGGCCCACCGGAACACGGTGAAGACCCGGGAGGAACGCCCCTGGCAGTCCCACTCGCTCGGCGGCGACCCGTCCGAGGCGCTCGGGCCGCCGTCGCCGTCGACGCACTTGCCGGTCGCGTTGTTCACGATGTTGAAGTCCCACTCGCCGCCGCCCGCGGCGTGCCGCATGGTCCACAGGCTGCCCGCGCGTCGTGGGCGCCGGCGACCACGCGGGTGCCGTTGGCGCTGCCGCGCCTCTCGAAGCTGAGGAAGCCGCCGGAGTGGGTGTCGTTGACCAGGTCGACCACCGATCCGGCGCCCAGGATCTGCGTCCGGTAGTAGATCGGGTAGTGGCCGGAACTGCGGCCGGCGGCCCGCAGGCCCGTCGTCGGATACGTCAGGGATGGTGGCCGGCACGGCCAGCTCCGGCGTGATCGCGGTGCCGCACTTGGCGCAGAGGAAGACGGTCATCCCCTCGTTCAAGTCCTCAGAGCTGTTCAGGTCATCTCATGTGGTGTGCTCACCGCAGACGATGGGGGACCGGCGACGGCCGAGAAGGAGAACAAACCGGCTCGGCCTGCCACAAGACCTACGAAGGCCTGACCGCCGAGCAGATACGCGAGGCGAGACCAGGATGGGACCTGTGGCGCGACGGTGTGATTCCCGGTGACGCAGACCATCCCGGCGAGGCGCTCGCGCAGGTGGCCGCACGCACGGACGCGGTGCTGGACCGTGTTCGTCCGCTGCTGGGGGAGGGTGATGTCGCCGTCGTTGCACACGGCCACCTGGCGCGCGTGCTCACCGTGCGCCGGCTCGGCCTCGACGCGTCCGCGAGCCGCCTGCTCGGCCACCCGCATCCAGGCACTTTCAGCTTCCTGGCCGCCGAAGACGGGCAGCCCTTCATCTCCGCCTGGAACCGCCCGCAGGGCAAGGCTGTCGCGCCACCTCTGACGCGAGGGGGCCGGAAGCGGATCCGTGCCGCCGCGATGCCTGCGAAGGCGAGGGCGAGGTCGGCCTTGCGTTCGTAGGGGCGGTGAAGACTGCGGTATCCGGCGAGAGCCAAGAGACGTGCGCTCGATGGTCCGGCGACGGCGCCCCGACCGGCGGGAGGATTCGACACCCCATCGGACGGAGCGCGGGGTTGACGCTGCGCGCGAGGGGCCATCGTCGCAGGCGCTCGGAGTCATTTTGTCGACAGTCGGCGATGACAGTTTTGCGCCGTGTGGCCTGCGGCGACGTACTCACTGCCGCCCCACGGCTTCTCCCGACGGTTCCTTCTCGACATCTGTTCGACGGAGTACCCGTGGCCGGTCGCAGACAGGCGCCGCCCACCATGCCTCGCGGTCACTTCGCCGTCGACCCCGAACCCCATGGGCCGAACCCCATGGGCCCACCGTTCGTGCCGGCTGAGAACCAGGACGCATTCCCCCCCCGTCCTACCCGGGTGGCCCCCTGCATCGGTGACGCCGATGGCGTGGTCATCGTTTCCGCCGGGATCCGGAACACCTTCGTTCTGGACCCCGAAGACACGCTCGGCCTCGCCCGGCACCGGACGCCGGAGGCGTCACCCGGATGCTGCGGAGCCCCCGGCGACGGCCCCTCAAACCGAGCCTGCCGCTGCGGTTCGTCGTCCAACGGGCCTTGAACCGGCCTCGAACCTGTTCGTGGATTCCCCTGGTCCCGGACCGGCGCGCCGGCGGGTTTCTGCTGTTCCGAGGCCGGACCGGCCGTGCGTGCCGTTCCCGGTGAACCGGCTGTGCCCGTGCACTGGGTCGTCGGAGGCCGGGCTGGCGTCCGGGTTGGCGCAACGTCAGAACTTTTCTTCGCATGTGGACTTGGGTGCGAAGAATTCCGCAGAACGGTTGTTACTCGATCAACTGGTCCGGGTGGGTGAGGTGGGCTGGAAGTGCGCCGGGTGGTGCGCCGGAGTGTGTTGTTCCGGTTTCCGGTCGGTGGTGCGGGTGGGTGTAGCGGTCAGTGAATGTCAGGGCCACGCCCGGCCGGGATGTGTGTGGTGTGCAGGCGAGTGTGACGGAAATGTCCGGGTGCGGTAACCGGGACCGGCGCGGGC
>NZ_JBHYVA010000300.1:0-9540 GCF_042750055.1 Streptomyces sp. NPDC059456 | reverse complement strand
CGGTGGTCGCGTTGAGCTTCATGGTGCAGGAGCCCAGCGGGATCATGCCGCGGTCCAGCGCGTAGTCCTTGTCCGCCAGCTTGCGCAGGTACCGCAGCATCGCGGTCTCGCTGCGGTGGCTGTGGAAGACCGGGTGCGCCAGGTAGTCGTCCGAGCGCAGCAGGCCCTCGGGCAGCGCGTCCGCGGTGGACCCGTCGAGGGCCTCGATGTCCGCGGTGACGCCGAAGGCGGCCCAGACGGCCTCGATGCCGGCGCGCAGCGTCGTCTCGTCGCAGGAGACGGAGACGTGGTCGGCGTCGACCTGGAACAGGTTGACCCCGCCCTCGCGGGCGGCGGCGACGACCTCGGCGGCCTTGCCGGGCACCCGGGCGGTGACGGTGTCGAAGTACGAGCCGTGCACCAGCTCGACCCCGCCGGCCGTCAGACCGGCCGCGAGCAGGGCCGCGTAGCGGTGGGTGCGGCGGGCGATCGTCCGCAGCCCGTCCGGGCCGTGGTAGACGGCGTACATGCCGGCCATGACGGCGAGCAGCACCTGCGCGGTACAGATGTTGCTGGTGGCCTTCTCACGGCGGATGTGCTGCTCACGGGTCTGCAGCGCCAGGCGGTACGCCTTGTTGCCGTCCGCGTCGACGGAGACGCCGACGAGGCGGCCCGGCAGCGAGCGGGCGTGCTTGTCCTGGACGGCCATGTAGCCGGCGTGCGGGCCGCCGAAGCCCATCGGGACGCCGAAGCGCTGGGTGGTGCCGACGGCGATGTCGGCGCCGAGCGCGCCCGGGGAGGTCAGCAGGGTCAGGGCGAGCAGGTCCGCCGAGACGGCGACGATCGCACCCAGCCCGTGCGCCTGGTCGATGACCGGCTTGATGTCCCGCACGGCACCTGAGGCACCCGGGTACTGCAGGAGCACGCCGTAGACGCCGCGCTCGGCGACCTCGGCGGGGATGCCCTCGGACAGGTCGGCGACGACGACCTCGATGCCGATCGGCTCGGCGCGGGTCTCGATCACGGCGATGGTCTGGGGCAGCGCGTCGGCGTCGACGAGGAAGACGTTGCCCTTGGACTTGCCGACGCGGCGGGCCAGCGTCATGGCCTCGGCGGCCGCCGTGCCCTCGTCGAGCAGGGAGGCGCCGGAGGTGGGCAGGCCGGTGAGGTCGGCGACGACGGTCTGGAAGTTGAGGAGCGCCTCGAGACGGCCCTGCGAGATCTCCGGCTGGTAGGGCGTGTACGCCGTGTACCAGGCGGGGTTCTCCATGACGTTGCGCAGGATCACCGGCGGGGTGAAGGTCCCGTAGTAGCCGAGACCGATCATCGAGGTCAGGACCTGGTTGCGGTCGGCGAGCGAACGCAGCTCCGCCAGCACCTCGGCCTCGGTCCGCGCCTCGGGCAGGTTCAGCGCCTCGGCGCTCTTGATCACATCCGGTACCGCGGCAGCGGTCAGTTCGTCCAGCGAGCCGTAGCCCACGTGGGCGAGCATCTTCGCCTGCGCCTCGGCATCCGGGCCGATGTGGCGCTGCTCGAAGGGGATGCCTCGCTCCAGCTGGGAGAGCGGAATGCGGTTGGCGGTCATGTACGGAGGCCTCCTGGGTCGTACGACCTGCGAGGGGCACCACGGCGCGGGCACCCGGACGGCCTCCCCCTCTGTCATCTCAACCTGAGAGCTTCACCGGAGGCACGGGGGTGACCCGCGGACTCCGGCTTTCACCGTCGGTGAGGAGGGGAACCGGCACTGCGCGCCCGGCACCCGCCCCTGCTTTCCAGAGTGGCCTCACCACGTGCGGTACGTATGCCTGAGAGATTCCGGGGAGGATTTGCTCCTTCGGCGCCTCCGTCACGCTCACTCGGAGGACTCTCCCGCACAGGGTCAACAGCCGTCACCCAGCCTACCAGCGCGGTTCCGGGTCCTCCTTCGAGTGGCCTCCGCTGCGGAAATGCCTTTCTGTAGTCATTACGGAGGAGTTGCGACCATATGGAGGGACCGTGCAGACCGACATCGATCCGCGCAGCCTGATCGGCCGCAAGGCGTTCGACCGCAACGGAACCAAGATCGGCACAGTGGACGAGGTCTACCTCGACGATGCCACGGGCGTACCCGAGTGGGCGGCCGTGCGAACGGGCCTGTTCAGCCGGGACGCCTTCGTCCCGCTGGAGCCGAGCGAGGTCGTCGACGACACCCTGCGGGTCCCCTTCGAGCGCTCCCTCATCAAGGACGCCCCGGATTTCGGCGTCGGCCGCCACCTCTCCCCCGAGCAGGAGCTGCAGCTCTACCACCACTACGGGCTGGACGTCTCCCTCCCGTCGGACATCCGGCGCGACTTCGGCCGCCTGGCGAACGGCGACGACTCCACCTAGGCGGCCCCGGTCCGGGGCGGCTCGGGCCGGGCAGCGGACTCAGGCCAGTGCTTCGGGCTCGGGCCGGTTTTCCGAACGGGGCGGGGCTTCGGGCTCGGGCCGGGCAGCGGACTCGGGCCGGGCTTCCGAACGGGGCGGGGCTTCGGGCCCGGGCCGAGCGGCGGACTCGGGCCGGGCTTCCGAACGGGGCGGGGCTTCGGGCCCGGCCGGGGCTTCCGGTTCAGCCCGGGCCTCCGGCTCGGGCTTTCCCACGAGGGGCAGCGGGTCGGAGGGCTCCAGTTCGGGGTCCTCCACCCGGAAGGTGCGCACCCGGCCCGGTGCCGATCCGGGCTGCTCGAAGCGCACGGTCACCCGCCCGACGCCGCTGCCCTGTACCCACCCGGGCCCGTACACGGTGTGCAGGACGTCGCTCCCGGCCGGCCAGCGCCGCTCCGGGGCGGGCTCCGGGGTGACGGACGCCGGCGCGCCCTCGGGAGCCCCCACGGGCCCCACAGGCGCCGCAGACCCACCCGGCGCAGCAGCCCCGGCAGACTCTTCCGGCCCTGCGGGCCCTGCCGGCTCTCCCCGCTCTCCCGGCCCTGCCGCCCCCTCGACCTCCGCCGCCGCGTCCGGCACGGCGGCCCCGCCCGCCGCAGCGGGGTCCCCGGCAGCCGCCTCCGACGCCATGGACTGTGCGAACAGGTCCTCCTGCGTGTAGTCGGCCAGGCCCGTCACGCCCACGCCCAGCAGCCGCACCCCGCCCGTGGTGTCCACCGCCTCCAGCAGCCGTGCCGCGGCCTCCCGGACCACGGCGGGGTCGTCGGTGGGCCCGCGCAGCGTCTCCGAGCGCGTCAGGGTCGAGAAGTCGTAGCGCCGCACCTTCAGCACGATCGTGCGCCCCGAGTGCCCCGAACCCCGCAGCCGCTCCACGCACCGGTCGGCGAGCCGCTGCACCTCGCCCCGGATCCGCACCCGGTCGTGCAGGTCCACGTCGAAGGTGTCCTCGACGGACACGGACTTCGCGTCGCGCTCGGCGACCACCGGCCGGTCGTCCAGCCCCCGCGCCCACCGGTAGAGCCCCACCCCGTGCGAACGGCCGACCATCCGGACCAGCTCGTCCTCGCCGGCCTCGGCCAGCGCCCCCACGGTGGTGATCCCGGCCCGCCGCAGGTGCTCCCCGGTCGCCGGCCCGACGCCCGGCAGGGTCCGCACCGACATCGGGGCGAGCAGGGCCCGCTCCGTTCCCGGTTCGATCAGCAGCAGCCCGTCCGGCTTGGCCTCTTCCGAGGCCACCTTCGCCAGCATCTTCGACCCCGCCAGCCCCACCGACGCGCTGAGCCCGGTCGCGGCCAGGATGGCCGCCCGCAGCCGCTGCCCGGTCTCCAGGGCGGTCTCCGCGTCGAAGGCGGTACCACCGGCCTCCAGGTCCACGAACGCCTCGTCCAGGCTGAGCGGCTCCACGAGCGGCGACAGCTCCCGCAGCAGGGCCATGACCACGTCACTGACGGCCCGGTAGAGGGTGAAGCGCGGGATCAGGCAGGCGCCGTTCGGGCAGAGCCTGCGCGCCTGGGCCATCGGCATCGCCGAGTGCACCCCGAAGCGCCGGGCCTCGTACGAGGCGGTGGCGACCACCCCGCGCGGTCCGAGGCCGCCGACGATCACGGCCTTGCCGCGCAGGCTCGGCTTCGACGCCTGCTCCACGGAGGCGTAGAAGGCGTCCATGTCCAGGTGCAGGATGGTCGGCGCGGCTCTCACAGCCCCGATGCTGCCTCATGCCACCGACAATCGGCCGGGGCGCCGCCCGGCGGCTCCGGGAGCCGGCCCGGGACCGTGCTCAACCGGCCCGGTTGCGCCGCGCCGCCAGCTCGTCCGTCGGGTTGTGGCCGACCACCGTCTCGCCGGTGTCGACCCTCTCGCCGTGCAGCTGCGCCAGTGCGTTCTCGACGTCGCGCCAGACGACTCCCACGGCGATGCCGAAGATGCCCTGCCCGCCCTGGAGCAGGCTGACGACCTGGTCCGGCGAGGTGCACTCGTACACGGTGGCGCCGTCGCTCATCAGCGTCATGCGCTCCAGGTCCGAGAAGCCGCGGTCGCGCAGGTGCTGGACCGCGGTCCGGATGCTCTGCAGCGCCACCCCGGTGTCCAGGAAACGCTTGACGATCTTGAGGACGACGACGTCCCGGAAGCTGTAGAGCCGCTGCGTCCCGGAGCCGTACGCGGGGCGCACCGTGGGCTCCACCAGCCCGGTGCGCGCCCAGTAGTCGAGTTGGCGGTACGTGATGCCCGCCGCGGCGCACGCGGTCGGTCCCCGGTAGCCGACCTGCTCGGGGGCCGGATCCGGGCCCACCGGAGCGACCGGTACCGTTTCCGGCTGGCGGCGCGCGGAACCGGCCGCACTGCCGTGGAGCGGGTACGGCCCACCGTCACTCCGCACGGGGATGCCCCCGGTCGTACCGTCGCCCGTGACTCTCACGCCGACCCTCCGTCCTTGACCTGCCCCCTCGAAGGTAGGCAGTCACCAGGGGTGCGTCAACGATCGCCACACTCGGCACGCCGAGTGATAATCACCCTGAGAGTGGTTTCCCGTGACCTGTGACGGGGAAAGGCTAACCGAATGGGCTGTCACGGCCCGTGGACGGAGCGGCCGACGGCTCACTGCGGCCCGGTACCGAAGTCCTCCGGGGAGATCTGGTCGAGGAACTCGCGGAACTTCTCCACCTCGTCCTCCTGCTCGTCCGGAATGGCGATTCCGGCGTCGTCCAGCACGCCGTCGCTCCCGTAGATCGGCGTCCCCGTACGCAGGGCCAGCGCTATGGCGTCGGAAGGCCGCGCGCTCACCTCGACCCCGCTGGCGAAGACGAGTTCCGCGTAGAAGACGCCCTCCCGCAGATCCGTGATCCTGACCTCGGTGAGCTCCTCGCCGATCGCCTCCAGCACGTCCTTGAACAGGTCGTGCGTCAGCGGCCGGGCAGGGGCCATGCCCTGTTGTGCGAAGGCAATGGCGGTCGCCTCCCCAGGTCCGATCCAGATGGGGAGGTACCGGTCGCCTCCCACTTCACGCAGGAGCACGATCGGTTGGTTGGAGGGCATTTCCACCCGGACACCCACAACGTCGAGCTCGTTCACACAGCAACCCTAGGACCTGCTCGGCAGGTTTGGGTAGTCGGGCCCCCTCGGGAGATCATCGGGGTCAGTGCAGACGGACCCCGAGAGCGGTCTGCACCAAGGCCTCGTGGAGCCGTACGGACAGCCCTGCGAGCTCTTTCAAGGTGGCCTCGGCGTGCGCCCTGGTCTGCGGGTTGCGGTGCCGCCGCAGGGGTGCCACGACCTGTTCCACCAGGCCCGCCTCGCGATCCGCGGCGGCCTTCATGGCCCGCAGGTGCCGCGGCTCCAGCCCGAACCGGCCCAGATCCGCCACCAGCCGGGCCACGGTGACCGCCTCCGCGTCGTATCCGCCGCCCGGAGCCTCGCCGATCAGCCCGTACGACTCCCACTCGGCCAACTGCACCTCGTCCACCTCTGCGGCGGAGAGCAGCTCGGAGCGGCCCACCCGGGCCGCGGTCGGCCGGTCCCGGCCCACCTCGCCGTACACGGCGGCGGGTCCGGAGGGGTCGGCGGATTCCCCGTGCGCCGTGGGCGCCGGGATCCGGATCTGCTCGCCCCGGGCGAGGGCGTCGAGCTGGTCCCGGATGACTTTCAGCGGCAGGTAGTGATCCCGCTGCAACCGCAGGATGCGGGCCAGCCGCTCGACGTCCTCGGTGCTGAACTTGCGGTATCCGGAAGGTGTGCGCCGGGGCTCGACGAGCCCCTCCGCCTCCAGGAAGCGGATCTTCGAGATGGTGACTTCGGGGAACTCGTCACGCAGCAGGGTGAGCACCGTACCGATGCTCACCAGCCGCCCGGCCGAGCCGACGCTGCCGGCGGTGCCGCTCTTCGGGGCACCGCCGGTGGGGGGACGCAGCATGGGACCTTCCCTTGAAGGGTCAGACGCCCCGCAGGCTCGCGTAGAAGACCAGCCGGTACTTGCCGATCTGCACCTCGTCGCCGTTGTGCAGGGCGACCGAGTCGATCGGCTCACGGTTCACGTACGTGCCGTTGAGGCTGCCCACGTCGGAGACGGTGAAGCCGCCTTCCTGGCCCCTGCGGAACTCGACATGCCGCCGGGAGACCGTGACGTCGTCCAGGAAGATGTCGCTCTGCGGATGCCTGCCCGCCGTGGTCAGTTCACCGTCCAGCAGGAAGCGGCTGCCGGAATTGGGGCCACGCCGCACGATCAGCAGGGCGGAACCCGGAGGCAGAGCTTCCACCGCGGCCTGGGCCTCGGGGGACAGAGAGGACGACACGTGCTGTTGTCCCGACACCTCGGCCTCGTAGGCCTCGAGGCCCGAGATCGAGATCGTGGACGTGGTCTCCGAGGCACGCTCCGGCGTCAGACCCGCCCGCAGCGGCGCGCCGCAGTTGGAGCAGAACCGGCTGGCCGCATCGCTGCGGTGTCCGCACCTGCTGCAAACCTGCTCGGCCGACATGGACGGCTCCTCGCGCCGCGGCTGCCCCGCGGAGGCATTGGTGGCATACGGGTCGGGGGCAAACCCTCCACCCGAACTTGAGGTTGATGGTTCACCGAAACCTATGCGTCCGGAACCGGCAGGGTCAACAGACGACGCGCCGGGCGCACCCGGAACATCCCCCGCGCCGGCCACCTCGTCACGGAAGAGCGGCCGGTCGCCCGGACCTTCCACCTCCCCCTGCCCCGCACGGTGCCTGGCCGCACCGCTTTCCTCGCGGTTCTTCTTGCCGAACAACTTCTCAAACAACTTCACGGGCGATTCCCCTTGAACGAAACAGACCCGCCCGTGGGGCAGGACGAACTCCGAATGCACACACCTGCCGACCCGGACATTCTCACAACGTCCGTAACCACCAGACAGTTTCCACCACGCGGCACGACTTCAGTGCGCCGACCCCCCGCAGGCATCAGCCCGCGTGAGACGTTCCGCGCCCCGTCCCGCGTCACGACGATGACGACCGAGCGTAGTCAGGCTGCTTCGCAGCCCGCAAGGCATCCACAACGATCTTCGCCGACCGTGTGACGGCGACGGTGGCCTGTTCCTTCTCCAGCGTCTGCACGACACCGCCGGGGATGTTCAGGGCGGGCTCCAGATCCTGCGGCTTGCCGATCACCCTGAACTCATAAGGCTGTGTGATCTTCTTACCGTCGATGCCGACCCCGCCGCCCTCGTCCGAGAAGAACGAGCTCGCGACGATGCGCACACCGTTGATCTGGATCGCCTCGGCCCCGGCCGCCCGGAGCTCCTGGAGGGTGTCCAGCAGCTGGTCCGACTGCACCTGGCCCTTGGGATCGGTGATCTTCAGCGTGATGCCCGGCCCCTGCGCCGCCACCGTACCGGCCAGGATCCCGAGTTGGCGTTCCTTCTCGACGGTCTGCCGACGGGCCTCCTCCGCCTGGTTGGAGCTGCTCTCCAGCTCCTTGCGCTGGTCCTCCAGCCGCTGCTTCTCGTCCTCCAGGCGCTTGGTCCGCCCGTCGAGCTCGTCGAGGATCCGTACGAGGTCCTCCTGGCGGGCCCCGCGCAGCGCGCTGGAGTCGCTGTTCGAGCGGACCTGGATGGCGAGGCCCAGCCCGAGGACGAACAGGAGCAGCGCGACGATCAGTTGGGCCCGGCTCACGCGCGGCGGCCACAGCCCCTCCGCCAGCCGCTGCCGGCCGGTCTGTACGGGCGCGGTGGGCGAGGCCGGCGCGGAAGCCGAGGCAGCCGGGGCCGGCGCGCCGGGCACGGCGGTCTCGCCCGGCTCCGCGGGCCCGGCGGGCCGGGCCGGCGGGGAGGGCTGAGCCGGCCCGCCGGGCCGCGCCTCCCGCCGCGCGCCCTGCTCCGGCTCGTCCTGCGGCGGCAGCTCCGAGCCCATCGGCTCCTCGGGCGGATTGTCGTTCGTACTCATCGGCCTCACGCCCGGAACACGTGCCGGCGGATGGCCGCGGCGTTGGAGAAGATGCGGATGCCGAGGACGACGACCACACCGGTGGAGAGCTGCGAGCCGACGCCCAGCTTGTCACCGAGGAAGACGATCAGCGCCGCGACGACCACGTTCGACAGGAACGACACCACGAAGACCTTGTCGACGAAGATCCCGTCCAGCATCGCGCGCAGACCGCCGAAGACCGCGTCCAGCGCCGCCACCACGGCGATCGGCAGATAAGGCTCGACGACGGCCGGCACTTCGGGCCGGACCAGAAGTCCGACCACCACTCCGGCCACCAGGCCCAGTACCGCGATCACGATGCACCCTTCTTCGGCTCTTCTGCTGTGGCTGTACGTACGGTCAGGCTCGACGCGGCCGGCAGCCGCAGGTCGTCCGACGGGGACAGGGCGGCGCGGATCCCGTAGTTCTCCTGCAGGGCGTGCAGGTACTGGCCGTCCGCGGAGTCCTGGAACGCGGTCCCCAGCCGTTTCTTGTCCCCCACCGCCAGCACCTCGTACGGAGGCACCAGCGGCCTGTTGTCGACCAGTATCGCGTCACCCGCGGCCCTGATCGCCGACAACGCCGTCAGCCGCTGCCCGTTGATCGAGATGGCCTCGGCCCCCGACTGCCACAGGCCGTTGACGATCTTCTGCATGTCCCGGTCGCGCAGCCGCCCGGTGTCCGAGAAGCCGGCGTTCTCGCGCGGCTTGCCGCCGCCGCCCGACGAGGAGCCCTTGGCGTCGTCCACGACCAGCTTGACCCCCGGCCCGCGGACCTCCGTCGCACCCGACAGCAGCGCCACGAGCTGTCCCTGGTCGCCGCCCTGCTGCTTCAGCGCCGCGCGCTGGCGGCTCGCGACGTCCTCCCGCAGCCGCTCGATGTCCCGCTCCAGGCCGTCCGCGTGCTCGTCGGCCCGCTGTACCCGGTCGATCAGCTCCTGGCGCTCCTTGGCCAGCACCGGCGCGGCTATCCGCGCCTGTGCGGCACCCAGCGTGACGACCATGGCGGCGAGCACGAGCCCGGCGGCGAGCGCCAGCTTGGCCTTGAGGGTGCGGGGCAGACCCGCCGTACCCTCCGCCTCGCGCCGGGCCGACGCTTCCGCATAACCCTCGTCGAGGCTGTGGTCCATCACGTGCGTCAGCAGCGACATGGATGCGTCCGGACGCGCGGGAGGCGCCGGCGCCGGACTCCGGTTGTGGGGCGGCTGCGACATGCCGCTCATCGTCGCATGTCGCAGCC
>NZ_JBHYVA010000299.1:0-9593 GCF_042750055.1 Streptomyces sp. NPDC059456 | reverse complement strand
CTTCCGATCCATGGCCGGACCTCCGGAGATCCCGGACGGGCCGCCCGGCGGCCGCCCCGGGTGGCCCACCCCCCTACCGGCGGGGGGGGCACGCGGGCGGGGCCCCCGCGGGGAGGCGGGCCGCCCGCGCGCGCGCGCGGGGGGTCGGGGCGGGGTGGGGCGGGGCGGCCCGCGCCCGTATCCGTTCCCGGGCCGGTCCGGCCGGGGCCGGTGTGCTCCGCTCCGGTACCGCCGGCCGCGTCCGGCTGCGGGCCCGGTCCGGCCGTGTCGCCCGATCCGGGTGTGCCGATGTGCGGGCCCGGTCCGGCGGGAGCCTCGGGCGGGGTCAGGGCGAGGTGGCCCTCCAGGTCCGGCACGACCGGGAGGGCGGGCGCCGCCTCCGGGGCCAGGCGGAGGGTCGATTCGCCGATGCGGAGCAGCGCGCCCGGCGCCAGCGCCACCGGCTGCGGGCCCACCACCGTGCCGTCGACCGTCGTGCCGTTCGTCGAGTCCAGGTCGGCCACCGCCACCCGCCCGTCCGGCATCACCGTCACCGCGCAGTGCAGCCGCGACACGTCCGGATCGTCCAGCGGGACGTCGGCGTCGGCCGAGCGCCCGATCCGGATCGCCCCCGGGTGCAGCAGGTGCACCCCGCCCGCGTCCGGTCCGGCCACCACGTGCAGCTGCGTGCCGTCCCTGCCGTCCGGCAGGACGTCCGGCACCGGCGCGTGCAGCCCCAGCACCGCCCCGTCCACGAGCGGCGGCTCCCCGAGCACCCGGCGCTGGAGGTCGAGCCGCTCCGTACCGGCGTACAGCACGACCGTGCCTCCGGTGTCGGGGCCGCCGACCGTGGCCGCCAGGCCGGAGGCCACGGCGGCGAGCGCGGTGCCCACGGGCGCGGTGACGAGCACGTCACAGCCGGCGGGCGCGGTCTGGTGGCCGCTGCGCGACCCAAGGACGGTCAGCCGGATCTGCATCGCCGTCAGCGGTCCCTTCTGCGCGGTGCGCGGTGCGTGCGCCCGGCGGGGGTGCGACGGGGCGTGCCCGCCCGCTCAACCCCCCCACCCGGCACGGCGCGTCGTCCGGTCAGGTCTGCCGGAAGGCAGGGCTCCCGTCCCGGCCGTTCCGTACGGGTGCATCCTCGCACCTGTCGCGGACAACACGCCCGGCACCCGGCAATAAATGATCTTGAATGATCACACCTCTGTGCATGTCGCGTACACGTCCGGGCATACGAGCCGACCAAAACTCCCGCGAAAACGCCCCCGGCATACCCCTCAAACATCACTCTTCGTACATATGTGCGGCAACCAACCTCCCGCACCCCGCGTCTTCCACGGGGACACCCCCTAGAGTGGGCCGGAAAAAGCACCACGGCGAAGACCACAGCGAAGAACCACAGCAGGACGACAGCAGGGAGCGCGAGACGTGCGGCCAGTCGGCAGCAAGTACCTGCTCGTAGAGCCGCTCGGACGCGGCGCCACGGGCACCGTCTGGCGTGCGAGCCAGCGGGAGACGGCCGGCGCGGAGGCCGCCGTCGCCGGACAGCCCGGCGAGACCGTGGCCATCAAGGTCCTCAAAGAGGAACTGGCCCAGGACGCCGACATCGTCATGCGCTTCCTGCGGGAGCGCTCGGTCCTGCTGCGCCTGACGCACCCCAACATCGTGCGCACGCGCGACCTCGTCGTCGAGGGCGACCTCCTCGCCCTCGTCATGGACCTGATCGACGGCCCGGACCTGCACAAGTACATCCGGCAGAACGGCCCCTTCACGCCCGTGGCCGCGAGCCTGCTGACCGCCCAGATCGCGGACGCGCTCGCCGCCAGCCACGCCGACGGCGTGGTCCACCGCGACCTGAAGCCGGCCAACGTCCTGCTCGACGAGCGCGGCGGCCAGATGAAGCCGATGCTCACCGACTTCGGCATCGCCCGCCTCGCCGACTCCCCGGGGCTGACCCGCACGCACGAGTTCGTCGGCACCCCCGCCTACGTCGCCCCCGAGTCCGCGGAGGGCCGCCCGCAGACCTCCGCCGTCGACATCTACGGCGCCGGCATCCTGCTCTACGAACTGGTCACCGGGCGCCCGCCGTTCGCCGGCGGCACCGCCCTCGAAGTGCTGCACCGCCACCTCAGCGAGGACCCGCAGCGCCCGCCGAACGTGCCCGAGCCGCTGTGGATCGTCATCGAGCGCTGCCTGCGCAAGGAGCCGAACGAGCGCCCCAGCGCCGAGAACCTGGCCCGCGCGCTGCGCGTGGTCGCCTCCGGCATCGGCGTGCACAGCGCCCCCTCCGAGGTGGAGGCCGCCCTCGGCGTCGGCGCGCTCCTCGCGCCCGACCCCTCGCCCGCGCCGGTCCCCCAGACCCCGGACGGCGACGCCGCCGACCCCACCCAGGTGCTGCCCGGCCGTGCCGCTGCGCCGATGGGCGCGTACGACCCGAACGGCATGACCAGCGTGCTCCCGCCGGTCGGCGCGGCCGACGCCACCTCGGTGCTGCCCAGTACGGGCGGCCCCGGCGGCCCCGGCGCGGACCCGACCTCGGTCATGCCCCCGGTGCAGCAGCCGGACCAGCCGCACCCGTGGCAGTCGCAGATGCAGGCCGCGCGCGACCGCAACGAGCAGACGCAGATGCACTACCTCGACCCGGGCGAGGACCCGCTGCGCCGGCGCCCGCAGCGGCAGGCGC
Organism: Streptomyces sp. NPDC059456; assembly: GCF_042750055.1. Lineage (NCBI taxonomy): Bacteria > Bacillati > Actinomycetota > Actinomycetes > Kitasatosporales > Streptomycetaceae > Streptomyces > Streptomyces sp. NPDC059456. The sequence goes on along the minus strand of NZ_JBHYVA010000299.1, from coordinate 6,931 downwards.
CCCCGCCGCCGCAGCAGCGCCCCCAGCAGCCCCCGCAGTACCGCCAGGGCCCGCCGCCGCAGCAGTACCAGCAGCAGCCGCCGTACCAGCAGCCGCCGCAGCAGCCGTACTACCAGCAGCAGCCGCCGCCCCAGCAATACCAGCAGCCGCAGCAGCCCCCGTACCAGCAGCCGCCCCAGCGGCAGGCCCCGCAGCGGCAGGCCCCGCAGCGCCAGGCGCCCCCGCAGCAGCAGCCCCCGCAGGCCCCGCCGCCGCAGCGCCGGGAGCCGCGCGAGCCGCGCCCGCGCAGCGCCAACCCGATCAAGATCCCGGGCCTGGGCTGCCTCAAGGGCTGCCTGGTCATGATCCTGCTGTTCGTGGTGGCGGGCTGGCTGGTCTGGGAGCTCACCCCGCTCCAGGAGTGGGTCGGCACCGGCAAGGGCTGGTTCGACCAGCTGTGGAGCTGGGGCACCGAGATCGTCGACTGGGTCAGCGCGCTCGGGGACTCCGCGAGCGGTGGAACGGGCGGCGGCACGCCCTGAACCGGGCCCCCGTAGCGCCGACTTCGTGGATTTGTCGACTTCTGGGACGTGATTTCGCCCCCAGAAGTGAAGGTCGCCGCGTTCCGGTGCCGCCAACCCCCACCCGGCCGCGTAGCTTTGGTGCGTACGCCAGCCGCTGAGGGAGCAGTCGTGGCACGGAAGATCGGCAGCCGGTACACCGCGCACCAGATCCTGGGGCGCGGCAGCGCGGGCACGGTGTGGCTGGGCGAGGGGCCGGAAGGGCCCGTCGCCGTCAAACTGCTGCGCGAGGACCTCGCGTCCGACCAGGAGCTGGTCGGACGCTTCGTCCAGGAGCGCAGCGCGCTGCTCGGCCTGGACCACCCCCACATCGTGTCCGTCCGCGACCTCGTCGTCGACGGCAACGACCTGGCCCTGGTCATGGACCTCGTACGCGGTACGGACCTGCGCACGCGCCTCGACCGGGAGCGCCGGCTCGCCCCCGAGGCGGCCGTGGCGATCGGCGCCGACGTCGCGGACGCCCTGGCCGCCGCGCACGCCGCCGGGGTCGTGCACCGGGACGTCAAGCCCGAGAACGTGCTGCTGGACATGCAGGGGCCGCTGGGCCCGGGCGGCTCGCACCCGGCGCTGCTGACGGACTTCGGCGTGGCCAAGCTGATCGACTCGCCGCGGCGGGCCTCCGCGGGGCGGGCCACGGCACCCACGACCCGGATCATCGGCACGCCGGACTATCTGGCGCCGGAGATCGTGGAGGGGCTGCCGCCGCGGGCCGCCGTCGACATATACGCCCTGGCCACCGTGCTGTACGAGCTGCTGGCCGGGTTCACCCCGTTCGGCGGCGGCCACCCGGGCGCGGTGCTGCGGCGGCACGTGACGGAGACCGTGGTCCCGCTGCCCGGCATCCCCGACGAGCTGTGGCAGCTGGTCGTCCAGTGCCTGGCGAAGGCGCCGGCGTCCCGGCTGCGGGCCTCCGAACTGTCGGCCCGGCTGAGGGACCTGCTGCCGATGCTGGCCGGGATGCCGCCGCTGGACGTGGACGAGCCGGACGAGCCCGAACCGGAACCCGCCTCGGTGGAGCCGCTGGACGCCGACCCGGTCCGCCGCCGGGGCGTGGTCCCGCTGGTGCCCGGCTCCGCGACGGACTCGAACCGGGACACGCACACCTCGATGCGGGTGCCGGGACCGGACGAGCTGGCCGGGGGCGCGCTGGGCACGGCCCGGGTACCGCGCCCCGCGGGCGGGCACCGGCCCGGCTCGGCCCGCCACCGGGCCGACACGGTCCGCCGGCGCCGGCTGGCGCTGACGGCGGCGGCCGTCGTCCTGGCCGCCGCTCTCGGCCTGGGCGGCTGGCTCGCCTCCTCGGGCGACGAGCCGCAGCCCCCGCAGAACGGCAAGCACTCGGCCCCGGCGAAGCCGTAGCCGCCGGGACGGACGACTGCGCCCGGGCCGGAGGCCCGGGCGGACGTCGTGCGGGGCCGCGCCCCGGCGGGCGCTACGAGCCGGAGGAGACCAGCTCCGGGTGCCAGCGGCGGGCCACCTCCGGGTGGGCCCGCGTCCACCCCTTCAGCTCGTTGCGCCCGTACTCGGCGTGCAGCGGGTTCGACGCGTCGTGCGCCACCCCGGGCGCCGAGCGCAGGTACTCGCCGGGAACCGTCTCGACCACCGCGTCCAGCCGCGGGTTGTAGAAGAACGGCACCGAGTACCGCTCCACCGCACCCGGCGGGCTGACCACCCGGTGGTCCGTGGCCACCAGGTAGCCCTCCGTCGCGATCTCCAGCAGCTCGCCGAGGTTGACCACGAACGCCCCCGGCATCGGCGGGATGTCCAGGAACCCGTCGCCCTGGCGCACCTGGAGGCCGCCCACCGAGTCCTGGAGCAGCAGCGTGAGGAACCCGTAGTCCTTGTGGGCCCCGACCCCCTGGTCGGCGCCGGACGGCGCCGAGCCGGGGTAGCGGATCAGCTTCGTGTGCAGGTGCGGCCGGTCCGCGAAGGCCGGGTCGAAGAAGTCGGAGGGGGCGCCGATCGAGGTCAGCAGCTCCTGGAGCAGGCGGTGGGCCACCGCGGCCAGCCGCGACTGCCACTCCAGCACCACCGGGCGAAGCTCCGGCAAGGCCTGAGGCCACTGGTTCGGGCCCTCCAGCCACAGGTACGGGGGGTCGCCGGGCCCCACCACCGGCGCCGGGCGCTCGGCGCCGACGTCCAGCTGGTCGCGCCAGTCGGAGGCCCCGCCGGTCAGCTCGTGGCCGATGCGGGTGTAGCCGCGGAAGTGCGGGGAGTTCAGATTGCTCACGGAAAGCCGGTCGGCCTCCGGCAGGGCGAAGAAAGCCCTGGTCAGCTCGAGGATGCGGGCGGTCTCCGCATCGGTGATGCCGTGCCCGGTCAGATGCAGGAAACCGGTGTCCCGGGCTGCCGCGTGCAGCTCCTTCAGGAAATCGGCCCGCTGGGTCGGGTCGTCGGCCTGGGAGAGGTCGATGACAGGGAGGGTGTGCGCGGACGGCATGACGGCTCCGTTTCGGATGTCACGGGGTCCTGTTCCCCAGAGGTGTCGGGGCAGCGGAGGGGGAGGGCCGCCGGCAGGGATGGCGCCGGAGCCGCTGGGGCCGCGTACAGGACCAAGTCGGATCGGGGTGGATCAGGCTTGGGGAAGGTCCGGCGGCAGACAGCTCGTCGTCGTGACACGCATGTGGTCCACATGGCGGCGCTTGACGAGGAGGAGAGTCATACCGTGAGCGTACGCCCGTTCCCCCCGTCATCAGAACGGGCTATCCGGCCTGCCCGGACAGGGCCGCCCGCGGACCGGCTACGCTGGACCCGTGGCAGTCGTCGATGTTTCCGAAGAGCTGAAGTCCCTCTCCTCGACCATGGGGTCGATCGAGGCCGTCCTGGACCTCGACAAGCTGAGGGCAGAAATCGCCGTGCTCGAGGAGCAGGCCGCCGCGCCGTCCCTGTGGGACGACCCGGACGCCGCCCAGAAGATCACGAGCAAGCTTTCGCACCTCCAGGCCGAGGTCCGTAAGACCGAGACCCTGCGCGGCCGCATCGACGACCTCGCGGTGCTGTTCGACCTCGCCCAGGAGATGGACGACGCGGACACGCTCGCCGAGGCCGAGGCCGAGCTGGTCTCCGTCCGCAAGGCGCTGGACGAGATGGAGGTCCGCACCCTGCTCTCCGGCGAGTACGCCGAGCGCGAGGCGCTGGTCAACATCCGCGCCGAGGCCGGTGGCGTCGACGCCTCCGACTTCGCCGAGCGCCTCCAGCGCATGTACCTGCGCTGGGCCGAGCGGCACGGCTACGCCACCGAGATCTACGAGACCTCGTACGCGGAAGAGGCCGGCATCAAGTCGACCACCTTCGTCGTCAAGGCCCCGTACGCGTACGGCACGCTCTCGGTCGAACAGGGCACCCACCGCCTCGTGCGCATCTCGCCCTTCGACAACCAGGGCCGCCGCCAGACCTCCTTCGCGGGCGTCGAGGTGCTGCCGGTCGTCGAGACCAGCGACCACGTCGAGATCGACGAGACCGAGCTGCGCGTCGACGTGTACCGCGCCTCCGGCCCGGGTGGCCAGGGCGTCAACACGACCGACTCCGCGGTGCGCATCACGCACATCCCGACCGGCATCGTCGTCTCCTGCCAGAACGAGCGCTCGCAGATCCAGAACAAGGCCAGCGCGATGAACGTCCTCCAGGCCAAGCTGCTGGAGCGGCGCCGCCAGGAGGAGCAGGCCAAGATGGACGCCCTCAAGGACGGCGGCAGCTCCTGGGGAAACCAGATGCGCTCCTACGTCCTGCACCCGTACCAGATGGTCAAGGACCTGCGGACGGAGTTCGAGGTCGGCAACCCGCAGGCGGTCCTCGACGGCGAGATCGACGGCTTCCTGGAGGCCGGCATCCGCTGGCGCAAGCAGCAGGAGCAGACTGCCTAAGACCGCGTAAGGCCGCGTAAGACCGCGTGGACGAAGACGACGCAGGGCCCGGACACCTCAGGTGTCCGGGCCCTGCGTCTTTCCTCCGCATGGAGCGCCGTGAGCATGGAACGCCGTGATCGGGACGCGGGAGGTCATGCCGTCTGCTGCGCCACCAGGGCCAGGGCCGCCACCAGGACCACGAGCAGCACGATGAGCGTCATGGGGTTCAGGCCTGCGAAGGGGCCCTCCTGCTGGAGGCGCTCCCGGTTCGCCCGGCACACCGGGCAACGGCCCTGACTGACGGGCGCGGCGCAGTTCGCGCACACGAGCCGGTCGTACGTCATGCGCTCTCCTCCTCTCGTCCCCTTGAACAACGCTTGAAGGAACGACTCCGTTCCCCTACCACTGTGCCAGCTCTCGCGACATTCGGCGCGGCCCGTCCGGGCAATCGTGCACCGTACCCTCCCGGACCAGGGGATATATCGGGCAACTCCGGACGCGGGGCCCCCCCCCCCCGCCCGTTCGCGTATGGTCACGCACACCTACTCCCGGCGACCGTGGTGCACCCGTGATCCGATTCGACAACGTCTCCAAGTCCTACCCGAAGCAGAACCGCCCCGCGCTCAGAGATGTCTCCCTGGACATCGCGAAGGGCGAGTTCGTCTTCCTGGTCGGCTCCTCCGGCTCCGGCAAGTCCACCTTCCTGCGGCTGGTCCTGCGCGAGGAACGGGCGAGCCACGGCCAGGTCCACGTCCTCGGCAAGGACCTCGCCAAGCTCTCCAACTGGAAGGTGCCGCAGATGCGCCGCCAGCTGGGGACCGTGTTCCAGGACTTCCGCCTCCTCCCCAACAAGACGGTGGCCGAGAACGTCGCCTTCGCCCAGGAGGTCATCGGCAAGCCCAGGGGCGAGATCCGCAAGGCCGTCCCGCAGGTCCTGGAGCTCGTGGGCCTGGGCGGCAAGGAGGACCGCATGCCCGGCGAGCTCTCCGGCGGTGAGCAGCAGCGCGTGGCCATCGCCCGCGCCTTCGTCAACCGGCCTGCCCTCCTGATCGCGGACGAGCCCACCGGCAACCTCGACCCGCAGACCTCGGTCGGCATCATGAAGCTGCTGGACCGGATCAACCGGACCGGCACCACCGTGATCATGGCCACCCACGACCAGCAGATCGTGGACCAGATGCGCAAGCGCGTCATCGAACTCGAACAGGGCCGACTCGTGCGCGACCAGTCGCGCGGCGTCTACGGCTACCAGCACTGAAAGGCCCTTGAGACGTCATGCGCGCCCAGTTCGTCATGTCGGAGATCGGCGTCGGTCTCCGTCGCAATCTCACCATGACCTTCGCGGTCATCATCTCCGTGGCCCTGTCGCTCGCCCTGTTCGGCGGCTCCCTGCTCATGCGCGACCAGGTGAGCGAGATGAAGGGCTACTGGTACGACAAGGTCAACGTCTCGGTCTACCTCTGCAACAAGAGCGACGCGGAGGACAACGCCGAGGGCGGGAGCAAGGCCTGCGCCAAGGGTGCGGTCACTCCCGACCAGAAGCAGCAGATCGAGACCGACCTGAAGAAGATGGACCTCGTCGAGACGGTCCACTACGAGTCCTCCGACGAGGCCTACAAGCACTACAAGGAACGCTTCGGGCACACCGCGCTCGCCTCGGTGGTCACCCCGGACCAGATGCCCGAATCCTTCCGGGTGAAGCTCAAGCAGCCCGAGAAGTACCAGGTCATCACCACGGCGTTCGCGGGCCGCGACGGCGTCCAGTCGGTGGAGGACCAGCACCAGGAGTTGGACAACCTCTTCACGATGCTCGGCTACCTCAACCTGGCCGCCCTCGGCATCATGCTGATCATGCTGATCGTGGCCCTGCTGCTGATCGTCAACACCGTGCGCGTCTCGGCGTTCAGCCGCAGGCGCGAAACCGGGATCATGCGGCTCGTGGGCGCCTCCAGCTTCTACATCCAGGTCCCGTTCATCATGGAGGCCGCCTTCGCGGGCCTCATCGGCGCCGTGTTCGCCTGCGGCATGCTCGGCGCCGGCCAGTACTTCGTCATCGACCACGGCGCCGCGCTGCGCAGCAAGATGGAGCTGATCAACTTCATCGGCTGGGACTCCGTCCTGGCCAAGCTGCCGTTGGTGCTGGTCATCGGAGTGCTGATGCCCTCGCTGGCCGCGTTCATCGCCCTGCGCAAGTACCTGAAGGTGTGACGAGCGCCCCGTGTGAGCTCCGCCCAACCCGCCGTGGCTCCACGGGGCTTGTCCTAGACTCGGCGCCATGCTGGGCTTGCCGAGTATTCCCGCCTTCTGTCTGCGGCCCCGTGACCTGCGTCGCGGGGCCGTTTTGACGTTGGCCTTCATCGCCGCCGTGGGCACCGCGGCCGGCACCGGGTGCTGGGACCGCGCCGACGCCGTCGGCGGCGCCGGCAGCGGGTTAACGGGCGCCGGGTCGCCGAACCCCGCGGCCGCACCCGACTCGCCCCGGGCACCGGGCCCCGCCCACCCCGGGGGCGGGGCCCGGGCGGCGCG